>JAOUJR010000231.1 GCA_029883145.1 Nitrospirota bacterium | reverse complement strand
ATGTAGCCTTTTGCTAACTGATTGACCCTTTTACATCCCTCTGTTAAGATTAAAATCATGCTTGAAAAACTGAACAACCTGCCTTCTCAACCTGGCATTTATCTGTTTAAAAATAAAAAGGGTCGAGTTCTCTATGTTGGGAAAGCAAAGAATCTCAGGAATCGTCTGAGGAGTTACTTTCAAAAATCATCAAAGCTTGATGTTCGCAAGGCAGCCATGATGAGAGATGTCAAGGATTATTCTTATATTGTTACGGGAAATGAACTCGAAGCATTTGTACTTGAAGCAAATCTTATAAAACAATACAAACCAAGGTTTAATGTAATCCTCAGGGATGATAAAAATTATCCCTACATAAAACTGACTGTAAATGAGCAGTGGCCAAGGCTTGAAGTGGTAAGAAGGATTAAGAAAGACGGTGCATTATACTTTGGTCCTTATGTGCCTGCAGGCTCGATGTGGGAGACCCTTGCTTTTATACGAAGAAACTTCCAGATAAGAGGTTGTCGTTATTCACTTGATGAACCATTGCGGCTATGCATCCAGCATCAGATTGGAAGATGCCCTGCACCATGTGCCGGGTTCATAAACAGGGAAGACTATCTGAAGCTTGTTGAGGAGATAAGGCTCTTCCTGAGCGGTGAGAAAAAAGAGCTGATTGAGGGACTCAAAAGAAAGATGATACAGTTTTCAGATGATATGAGATTTGAGGAGGCTGCGAAGATCAGGGACAGGATTAAAGCAATCGAGAGGGCATGGGAATCACAAAAGGTCGTTGCGCCTGAACTCGGTGACATAGATGTAACAGGGTTTTATAGAGATGATAGTGGTGTATCATTTAAAGTCTTTTTTATTCGAAATGGGATAATGATCGGGTCAAAGGACTTTTTGATTAAAGAGAGTAAAGATGTCTCTGACCGGAAATTACTCCACACATTTATTACACAGTTTTATTCAAAAGAGATTATCCCCCCATCCGAAATAATCGTACCTGTGATACCTGAGAAATTAAAATTGCTTGAAAAGTGGCTCAGGCAACAAAAAGGAACAGGCATAAAAATATCTTCTCCAAAAACAGGAAAGAAAAAAGAACTTGTTGATATGGCATCAGAGAATGCATACCTCACCTATAGTGGCAAGAAAGAATCAGGGGTTGATAGTCTATTAAATGAAATTAAGGAAAGATTGCAGCTTAAGAAACTCCCTGAGGACATAGGTGCCTTTGATGTATCCACTATCTCAGGGAGTGAATCTGTTGGTGCGTTTGTCTACTGGTCAGAAGGCGAGTTCAAGAAAGACATGTACAGAAGGATTAAGATAAAAACAGTGCAGGGGGTTGATGACTATTCAATGATGGAAGAGATTATCGGGAGAATCATAAAAAATCTTGAGGGAAAGTTGCCTGACCTCATTATTATTGATGGAGGGAAAGGACAGCTCGAAGTAGCGAAAAAAGTTTTCAATCACGATAGAGCATTATTTCTTGAACTGCCCATGCTTGTTGCTATTGCGAAAAACCCTGACAGGGCATACCTCACCACATCCAATGACCCGGTGTTCCTTGATGACGGAAGACAATCATCTCTTCTCCTTAAAATGATACGGGATGAAGTGCACAGATTCGCTGTCAGTTACCACAGGAAGTTAAGGGATAAAGATCTTATGGAATCACCTCTTGAAAAGATTCCCGGCATAGGAAAGAAGAGAAGACTTGACCTTTTGAGGCATTTTGGTAGTATAGAAGCTATAAGAAATGCATCCATTGAGGAAATTGCAAAGCTAAAAAGTTTTAATAAAAAAGTTGCTGAAGACCTTTTACATGAATTAAGGAGGGGACAATGATACAATTATTTTTATTAATTTTAATTCTCTTACTCCCTGTTTATTCTGAAGCAGCATACACGATATATCTCAAAAACGGCTCTGTCATATCAGGAGTCAGTTCATTTGAAAAAAAGGCAGGGGAGGTCACTATTTATTTCGGCGGAGGCTCACTTGGGATATCTGAAAAAGATATTTTGAAGATTGAAGAGACCTCAGCTCCTGAAAGAGATTTCGGCGTGCAAGAGGTACCCGAGAAACAAGTAAAACCGGAAGCACCAGCAGCACCACCTAAAGAGTCTGCAGAAGATAAAAGTGGCAGAGTGAGTGCATTACGGGCTCAGTTAGAAGCTATTACTTCGGAGATTAAGACTGTAGAAGAGCAGGAAGCAAAATTAGTCGCAGAAATAAATGCAAAGAGAGGTCAGCGGCTTAAATATAATATATATCAGTTGAGACAGATGGAGAAGGAAGTTGAACCGTTCCAGCAAGAACTGTTCAGTACCCAGCAGAAAAAGTCAGAACTTATACAGCGTAAGGCTGCAATTGAAGGCGAACTCAAAGCACTGGAATAAGAAAGACGTCAGACCCTTGAAGTATATCTTAGAAGAGGTTATGTACAGACTATTTGAGGAGGCATTGTGAATATATATATTTCAGGTTCAATGGCATATGACAGGATTATGGACTTTCCTGGAAGATTATCAGACCACATCTTGCCTGATAAAATACACATCCTGAACGTATGTTTTAATGTGAACGGGATGGTTGAAAAATTTGGCGGCACTGCAGGAAACATAGCATATTCACTCAGCCTTCTCAATGAGAGGCCGATTATAATTGCAACTATAGGAAAAGACCATGAAAGTTATTTCGACTGGTTGAGGAAGAATAATATTTTAGAAGAGGGGATAAAGATAATCAGAGATGAGTTTACCGCAGGGGCATATATAATAACCGACAAAGCTGACAACCAGATAACAGGATTCAACCCTGGTGCGATGAAATATCCATCTGAATATACGTTTAATAATGCTGACTCTAAAAACTCGATAGGCCTGATTGCTCCGGGGAACCTTCAGGATATGATCGAATATGCAAAGACATTCAAATATAAAGGCATTGATTTTATCTGCGACCCGGGTCAGTCTCTCACACTATGGGAAGGGAAGACTCTTAGAGAGTGGCTTGATGGTTCAATGCTGTTAATCTCCAATGATTACGAACTTGAGTTGATTATGAAGATGACAGGTATAGATAAAAGAGGACTGTTAGGTCTGACAAGGACTGTTATTACAACCCTCGGAGAAAAAGGTTCCCTTATAAGCAATTCAGAATCTGATATGAGAATTCCGTCAGCAAAAGTTCTTGACGTTTTAGACCCTACAGGCGCAGGGGATGCTTACAGGGCAGGACTGCTGAAAGGAATTGTTACCGGCAGAGACCTTGAAACTGCTGCAAAGATGGGGGCTGTTGCAGCCTCTTATGCGATAGAGAAATATGGAACTCAGGATCATCGGTATACATACGAGGAATTTGCTGAAAGGTACACAAGCAATTTTGGAGAGTTGCAGTAGATGCTCATATGATCAATGAAGAAGCATTAAAAGCCTACCTTAAGAAAGAATTTAAAGATATTATTCAGGTGGACATCAGGAAGCTCGGCTCAGGTGTTCAGGGCTCGGGCTTCCTTATAGAAATGAAAACCCCGGATGGTACTCAATCATATGTGGTAAAAACACTCCGTTCTGAAGGCCTGGGGCACGACTATCCTTCTGACAGGGCAGCGGTATTCCTTCTTGACCTTGATGAGTTTAAGAACCTGCCCGGGCATGTGAAGGCTGTTGACGTTTTATCCGAAATG
>JAOUJR010000230.1 GCA_029883145.1 Nitrospirota bacterium | reverse complement strand
ATGCTGTGACAAATATCTCAGGAGCCTTTAGACTTAATAAGGCTGAAAGTATCCCTGTCATGGGACCTTTGTATTTCATTATATCCCCGACCATTGGTACACCGAGATAAAAATAAAGTTCGGGTGTGTTGGTACTGATAATAACTCTCTCAAAGATTTTGTTGAGAAGCTCAAGAGTTGACTCGATAATTTTCCTCCCGTTTATCTCGATAAATCCCTTTATTGACGAGAGCCTCTTATTTTCTCCACCGGCTAAAATTAACGCATCCATATCCATATACCTCATATAGTTTTTATTCTCAGTGGCTTATGGGAAAAATTTGTCTTAATTTTCATAGTTTATTAAAAACGTGCTTTTAATACAAGGCAAAAAGTCTTGAAACGCAGAGAATTTTCCTCTTGCCCTAATATAGATATTTATGATATTTTAATAGTGGAAAGAAAGGTAAGATTATACATAGTTGTGGTATTGTTCTTTTTTGGGCAGATACCTGCCCTGTTGGTGATAGGTGAAAAAGTTGATCCGGCAAATTAGATCTTTTGGGAGTCTGTGTAAGGAGTTGGTGTGCATGCTCTGTATCAACAATACAGGGAAGCCTAAAAACCTCTTCAGGACACCCACCTATACTATAGGCGGATCTGATTCTTTGCTTACACGGCAGGGCGGGTTTTTTTATGAAAATGAGGCTGTTTTTATGGCACGTAAACTTTTGTGGAGAAATATAAATAATTGTATTATAGAGAGTAGATGGAAGATTATTTTGAAGATTAACTCTTTCTCTCCTTCAAAAGTCCTGCTGAAGTCATAGCCCAGCCTCCAAAACAAAAATATTTCAACAAAGAGGCTGTAGCCTCGTGAATAAAAGAAATTCTCCTCTTGCGAGGATGCGAAGGAAGGAGTTGAGTATAAAATGAATTTTTCTGAATATTTGCTCATAGGCATACTGACCGGGCTTATTGTTGCGATAGTTCTAAGTCTTATATACCGTGCAAATCTCAGGAGCAAGAAAGATGCTATAGAAAAAGAAAAGGCAAAGATAATTGAGGAGTCGAAGAGAGAAGCTGAAAGAATAAAGAAAGATGCAATCATTGAAGCAAAAGATGTTGTCTACCAGGCAAAATCAGAGGTTGACAAGGAGCTAAGAGAGCGGCGTTCAGAGCTCAATCATCTTGAAAGAAGATTGAGACAGAAAGAGGAAACCTTTGAGAGAAAGTTCGAACAACTTGAGAAGAGAGAACAGGAGCTTAATAAACGGGAAAAAGATCATACCTCAAAAGAGCTCTCTGTTCAGGATAAAGAAGCTTATTACGACCAATTGATTAAAAACCAGAAACAATTACTCGAGAAACTATCAGGATTGAGTTCTGAAGAGGCAAAACAGGAGCTTTTAAGAAAAGTGGAGGAAGAATCAAGGTTTGAAGCAGCAAAGCTTACCAAAAAAATAGAAGATGAGGCAAAAGAAAACGCTGAGAAAAAAGCTAAAGAAATAATGGGACTTGCACTCCAGCGGTATTCAAGCGACTATGTTGTTGATGCAACCGTAACCGCAGTAACCCTTCCAAATGATGAGATGAAAGGGAGAATTATCGGAAGAGAAGGAAGAAATATAAGAGCGCTTGAAGCTGCAACAGGTGTTGATCTGATTGTAGACGATACACCTGAGGTAGTCACACTTTCAGCTTTTGACCCTGTCAGACGCGAAATTGCACGACTCTCTCTCGAAAGACTTATCACAGACGGGAGAATACACCCTACAAGGATCGAAGAGATAGTTGAAAAGGTAAGAAAAGAAGTAGATTCATACATAAGGGAAGAAGGGGAAAAGGCTGTATTTGACTTCGGACTGTCGGGTATTCATCCTGAACTGATAAAACTCATCGGCAGGCTTAAATACAGGACATCATATGGCCAGAATGTTCTTCAGCATTCACGAGAAGTTGCATATGTTGCAGGGGTTATGGCGAGCGAACTCGGAGTTGATATTAAACTTGCAAAGAGGGCAGGCATTCTCCACGATATCGGAAAATCGGTTGATCATGAGGTAGAAGGTTCACATCAGGAGATTGGTGCAAACATCGCAAAGAAATACGGAGAGAATCAGAAAGTAATAAATGCAATTTTGGTACATCACGGAGAAGGAGACCCTTCAACAGTTGAGGCAGCTCTTATCGCTTCTGCAGACGCCCTGTCAGCTGCACGGCCAGGTGCAAGAAAAGAAAGCATAGAAAGTTATCTCAAGCGCCTCGAAAAGCTCGAGCAGATGGCACTCTCCTATAAAGGTGTTGATAAGTGTTATGCAATCCAGGCAGGGAGAGAGATAAGGATAATAGTAAAGCCTGAAGATATAAATGATGAAATGTCCTCGATAATATCAAGAGAGCTTGCGAAAAAAATAGAGTCAGAAATGACCTATCCAGGTCAAATAAAGGTTACGGTGATCAGGGAATCACGATATGTGGAATATGCAAAATAAGAAATAGGAAATGAGAAATTAGAAATAAAAGATGAAAGTACTTTTTATAGGCGACATAATCGGCAAGGTAGGCAGAGTAACGACAAAAGAGCTGATTCCGAATATTGTAAATAGATATAAAATTGACCTGGTAATTGCAAATGGTGAGAATGCAGCAGGCGGTTTCGGGATAACTGAAGAGGTAGTTTCCGAGATTTTTAAATGTGGTGTCCATGTCATTACCACCGGGAACCACGTGTGGGATAAGAAAGAGTTTGTTACACAAGTCTTGAAAGAAGACAGGGTATTGAGGCCATTAAACTATCCTCCCGGAGTTCCTGGTTACGGAAGTATACTTTACACACTCCCAAATGGCGAGAAAGTAGCGGTAATTAACCTCTCAGGACGTGTGTTTATGTCAACTATGGATTGTCCTTTCAGAGTTGGAAAAGAGGAGGCAGAGAGGCTCGCCAATGTCACAAAAATAATCATTGTGGACTTCCACGCAGAGGCTACCTCAGAGAAGATCGCCTTTGGCTATTTTATAGACGGAATGGTGAGTGCGGTAATCGGGACACACACCCATGTCCAGACCGCTGATGAAAAAATATTACCTAATGGAACAGCATTTATCACAGATGTGGGGATGACAGGCCCGGAGAACTCAATAATCGGGATAAAAAAGGAGCAAGTAATGCAGCGGTTTCTCACAAGTATGCCGGTGCGACTTGAGCCAGCCAAGGGCAATGGCATTTTTAACGCTGTTGTTATTGAAATTGATGAGAGCACCGGGAAGTCCACTGCGATCCAGCGACTGCAGCTAAAATATCCGTAAATTTTTGTTTGTTTTAAGAATTCCTTTCTCCCTTTATGAACTGTTCAGCTATCAGTACATCTTCTTTGCTCCCTATGTAAAGCGGGACACGCTGATGAAGCTCTTGAGGGTCAACGTCAAGTATATTATGAAAACCCGTGCTGGCATATCCTCCTGCCTGTTCAACAACAAAGGCTAAAGGATTGCATTCGCACATAAGCCGCAATTTACCAAAAGGTTTTTTCGGGTCTTTTTTATCAGATGGATACATAAATATACCGCCATGCAAGAGGTTGCGGTGGAAATCAGCTACAAGAGAACCTATATAGCGGCCTGTGTAAGGTCTTTTAGTATCTTTATCCGGTGTTTTAAAATAGTTCACAAGGTTTTTTACCTCGTTTGTCCAGTAATTATAATAACC
>JAOUJR010000229.1 GCA_029883145.1 Nitrospirota bacterium | reverse complement strand
GACTTGGAAAGAAGGTTCAGCTTGTGGGTGATGATATATTTGTCACCAATACAAAAATAATAAAAAAGGGCATAGAACGCGGGATTGCAAATTCAGTTCTCATAAAACTCAACCAGATAGGGACACTGACAGAGACACTTGATGCGATTGAGACTGCAAAGAGGGCGGGATATACTGCGATAATCTCTCACAGATCAGGAGAGACAGAAGAAACAATAATTGCAGATCTTGCAGTCGCATGTAACACTGGCTTTATAAAAACTGGTTCTCTCGCAAGGGGTGAACGTGTCGCAAAATACAACAGACTTCTCAGAATCGAGGAGGAACTTTCTGGTTCTGCACTATACAAAGGAAGAGAATCGTTTTATAATTTACTATAATGGATATTCATAACCTTTTAAGAAAACAGGTGGTCTCTGAAATAAAAAAGAGAAGGTTGATATTCTTTACCATTATGCTCCTGAGTTTTATTTACCTGTTTATCAGTGTACTCTTCGGAGAAATGGGACTTCTCAGGTATAGAGAGCTGCACAAGACAAGGATTCATTTAGAAACGCAGATAAAGGAGATAAATAAAGAAAATGAGCAGCTCAAGACCCAGATAGACTCACTCAAAAAAGACCCTTTTTATTTAGAAAAACATGCAAGGGAGGAGTTCGGATTAGCCAAGCCTGACGAGTACATCTTTCAATATGACCGATAGGCCTCTTTATATTGCCTTTCTCTGGCATATGCACCAGCCATTTTATAAAGACCCGTTAACAGGGCTTTACAGACTTCCATGGGTACGCCTTCACGGCACCAAAGACTATCTCGATATGGTAGAAATTCTCGGTGATTTCCATGATATAAAGCAGACGTTTAATTTTACCCCTTCTCTCCTCGAACAGATCACCGACTATACAGAACACAATGCAAAAGACTATTATCTTGAACTTACATTTAAAAAAGCATCGGAACTGACGTTAGAAGAACGATTATTCATACTCGAAAATTTCTTTCTCGCAAACTGGGACAATATGATAAAACCATTCCCCAGATATTATGAACTCCTTGTAAAAAGAGGATTCCGCCTTATAAAAAGCGAACTTGTGCGCTCGGTGAGATATTTCACTCATAGCGAGTTACTTGACTTGCAGGTTCTTTTCAACCTCTGCTGGATAGACCCGATGTTCAGAGAAGGCGATCCGTTCCTTAAGGAACTTGTTGAGAAAGAGAGGGACTATACAGAAGAAGATAAACACTTACTTATCTCAAAACAACTCTCTCTCTTAAAAGAGATAATCCCGAAATACAGGGAGATGGTACAAAATGGACTGATAGAACTCTCTGTATCACCATTTTATCATCCCATCCTTCCCCTGCTTTGTGATACAAATTCTGCAAAGGTTGCAATGCCTGATATACGACTTCCACACAAGAGATTCTCCTACCCTGAAGATGCGAGAAAACAGATCAGAATGGGCCTGGACTATTTTGAAAAACTCTTTGGATACCGACCAACAGGAATGTGGCCTTCTGAGGGCTCGGTCAGCGAGGAAGTGGTGAAGATAGCTGCCCGGGAGGGAGTAAAATGGATTGGAACTGATGAAGACATACTTGCACTTTCTTTAGGGAAAAGGCTCAGAGACTCATCAGGGAACATAGTCGAACCTGACACCCTTTACAAACCATATATATACGAAAATGTTCGCCTCATCTTTAGAGACCACCAGACATCTGACCTCATTGGTTTTCTTTATTCTCATTGGGATTCGAAGAAAGCAGCAGATGATTTAGTCAACAGACTTTTAACTCTTCACGCTTCCACACCAAGGAATAAGACGCGACTTGTATCCATAATACTTGATGGGGAAAATGCCTGGGAATATTATAAAAACGACGGACACGACTTCTTTAAGTACCTCTATGAAAGTCTCTCTCAAGAAAAAAGATTAATGACTGTGAGGGTTTCTGAATATCTGAATGAACATGCAGAAGCTGAAACCTTGAACAGGCTTCATGCAGGTTCATGGATTAATGCAAATTACAGTATCTGGATAGGCCAAGAAGAGGACAATAAAGCATGGGATTATCTTACAGACACAAGGAATGACCTCGAACTCTTCGAAAAACTAAACCCTGAGAAAGATATATCAAAGGCATGGAAGGCGCTTTATGTCGCAGAGGGAAGTGACTGGAACTGGTGGTACGGCGATGAACATTCAACAGAGACACAGCATGATTTTGACGAGTTATTCAGAATGAATCTGGTGAAGGTTTACAGGGAGATGGGAAAGGAAGTGCCACAGCAATTATATGTCTCGATTCTGAGAGAAGATATCGGTATCTCTCCCACGATTACAATTAGAGGGTTCATCGAACCTACGATAGACGGGTTGGTTACAAGCTATTATGAATGGTATCAGGGTGCGTATGTAGATGTAAGAAAATCCGGTGGCAGTATGCACAAAGCAGAAAGTATCGTGTTTCGAATCTATTATGGCTTTAATAAAGATTCTCTTTTTTTGAGGATAGATCCGGCGATCCCATTCAGTGAGTTCCCAGGCAATGATACAAGATTTTCTATTAACATAGTAAAGCCTGTGCCGTTTAAAATTATTGTTCCGATCAAACTCCCTTCTTTGAAGGCAGAACTTTTTGAAAAGAAAGACGAAGGATGGGAAAAGGTAAAAGACATTACCGAAATTGCCATTAAGGACATCCTCGAGATAGGGATACCGTTTAATGATTTAAAAGCCAGAGAAAAAGATGAGATGAACATATTCATTTCTATCATAAAGAATGGGGGAGAAGTGGAACGGTGTCCGTGGAGAGGCTGTGTCACTCTTACTGTTCCAACGCCTAATTTTGAGGCAATGATGTGGTATTAGGTTAAATAACCAATTACCAAATCACAATAACCAAATAATACTTTTAAGTTTGATTATTGGTTATTGATAATTGGTGCTTATTTGGTCATTAGTGCTTGGTTATTGGAATTTAAAAAATGAAAGCACTTATACAGCGTGTTTCAGAAGCACGGGTTGAAATAGTTGGAGACATAGTTTCTAAAATTGGAAAAGGTATGCTCGTATTCCTGGGTGTTGAAAAAAGAGACACAGAAAAGGACATCGAATATCTTGTCAAAAAGGTACCCAACCTGAGAATTTTTGAAGACGCTCAGAAAAAGATGAACCTTTCTGTTCAGGACATCAAGGGTGAGATTCTTGTCGTATCACAATTTACCTTATCCGCTGATTGCAAAAAAGGGAACAGGCCTTCATTCGACAATGCTGAAGAACCAGTAAAGGCAGAAGAGATGTATATGAAATTTATAGATACGTTAAGGGAATGTGGGCTTAAGGTAGCCACAGGAGATTTTGGTGCGTATATGCAGGTTCATATTATCAACGACGGGCCTGTAACAATAATGCTGGACTCTAAGAAATGACTGTACTTTTATTAAATTTTATCCAGAGGACTCCGTACACCAAGGATGTTTTTTGTGGCAACATGAGTGCAGGTTATAGTAGTCTGTTTTTTTAAATCAATCCTTATTGTAAAACCTCTGAAACTCAGGCAGTACGTTGAAAGATTCTCGTGACAAATTTCCCATGTTTTACCCACTTCCTTTTTTAACCATATTACCATAAAAAGCCCAAATCTATTCTTTCAAATTTTCTTATTCCTTAATATGTTTTTTGCTTCTA
>JAOUJR010000228.1 GCA_029883145.1 Nitrospirota bacterium | reverse complement strand
ATATACAATAATTTGAGATTTGTCAAGCGGTAACCATTTGCCGTTTAGTATTTCGAGAGGTTGACCTTTAAACAAGCAATATGTGCAGATTGGTTGCAATCACATCAAATGAATGTTTGTCGCCAATAGAAAATATTCTTGCGCTCGAGACAATGAAGGAAGGTCATGACAGTTCAGGTCTTGGACTTACACTGAAAGACCTCGGGGGGGAATTTGAAAAGCTAAAAAGACAGGAACGTAGTGATATTGCTCAATGCGCGCTCAGGGTCAGGGAGAAAAATTTGAAAAGGTCGGATCTAATTACAAATAAGAACGCTGGCACATTCTAATTCAGGTTTTGTGATATTTCACCATAATCTCTGGCGTGATCATCCACTGTAAAGACCATGCTCCGGTATCATCCCTTTTGAGACAGACAACACCTCCCATCTTGAAAGCGATAAGACTTTTTTCGGTATCACCACTGATGAGCAGCGATGCAAGCTTTCCGAGGTGCGGGAGATGTCCTACGAGCATAATGGAATTTGATTGAGTCTTTAGCTTTTCTGCCCATATTTTTGGATCATCTAAAGGTGCCAGCCCATCTGTTTCTGAAGGACTTTTTGTTGCCTTAAGATTTTGAATCAATATCTCTGCTGTCTGCCTTGCCCTTAATTTACCGCTGTGAAAGACTTCTTCAACCTCAATATCTAACCCGGATATAAAGGAAGCCACTTTTTTAACATCATTTATACCTTTATCAGAGAGAGGTCTCAGTGGGTCCTCTTCCTCTCTTTTTGCATCTCCATGTTGGGCAAGATAGAGAAACATCCTTTTCCTTACTCGTTTTATTTGAGTTGTTTGAAATTCATAAAATTATAGAATTTCTTTCTGAGTTCGTCAACAAGATCTGAGGAAGAATTAAAAGACTATTTAAATTAAAAATAGGAGATCATCTGTCAGTTATTTAATTGACTGTAACATCAAAAAGGCTTAGGAGACAATCGAATCTTTCAAGACCCCTGCGAAGTTTCGGACTTTTTCATGTAATGCTGCTTTTAAGATGTCCATCATTGAAATGATGCCAAGGAGTTGATCTTTCTCTCCAATAACAGCAACACGGGCAAAGTTCAAGTTCGAAAGCAAACGGGCAACATACTCAATATCCATATCTGGACTTACAGACACGACAGGCTTTGACATGATTTGATTTACTTTGACTTTTTTCGGGTCAAGACCCTTTCCGATAACTTCATGGATGATGTCCCGTATGGCTACCATTCCATAAGCATCGTTCTCAGTCCGTTTCTCAACAATAAGGCCTCGCACGCCAGTCTCTACCATAATCTTGGCTGCGTCATACACTGTAGCAGTGCCCTTAATAGTGATTGCTGGTTTTTTCATAACGTCCTTAGTCTTCAGCATATTTTCACCTCTTTCCGTTAATAAATAAGTTTGCTATAACATTAAACTGATGTCAAGATAAAATATCGAAAAATCTTCAGCTTTTGCTACAAGAAGGTGGAATGGGATGACTACCGAATCAGGATTCATCCTTTTGAGATAGAGAGGTATTTGCCAGTTCTGTAAATTCGAATTATTCAATCCATGCGGTTGACAGGCAGGGCATGGTATTTGAGCGGTTTTAAATTCTGTCTTTGACAGAATTTACCTCGGAGGTCGATGCGACCGAGAATGAGCGAAAATGCTATACCCTGCCTGTTTTTATACGGGATAAAAAGTGTTTTAATAAGATTGCAGGATGAATAAGTTCAGCATATAATAGATGTTGAAATCATATAAATTTATTATCAGAAGATGGATGTACGCAGCTTTCTTTCACAATTATTCTTATTCGACTCTTTTAATGAAAAAGAGTTAACCCTCCTTGAATCTTCTACGTCCTTGAAAAAGGTGGATAAGGGAGAGCAGATATTTTCCGAAGGCATGGATGCTACTGCATTTTTTGCTGTTGTCTCAGGAAAGGTGAAGATTTACAAGGTCTCTCCTGATGGGAAGGAGCACACCTTGCACATCCACGGTTCTGGAGATCTTGTGGCTGAGGCTGCGATTTTCGACTCCATGCTCTTTCCTGCATCCTGTATGGCTTTGGAAGACACCACTCTTGTACGTATTTCAAGAGAGGGATTTTTAAGCCTGATAAAAAAGCATCCAGAGCTCTCATTAAAGATGATGAGCGGTTATTCAAAGAGATTAAGGCAGTTTGTGTCAAAGATTGAGGAACTATCCCTCAAAGACATCAAATCAAGGCTCGCAAGTTATCTCATAGAAAATGGCACTGTTGAAGATGGTGTTACCCTTTGTCGGCTCAGCTACTCAAAAAAAGAACTCTCATCCCTGCTCGGTACGATTCCCGAGACGCTCTCAAGGTCTTTGGCCTTTTTGAAACAAAAAGGGCTTATTGTTGAAAAGGATAACATTATTATCATCCGTGATGTTGAAAAGTTAAAGATTCTTTCGTTGTAAGAAACAAAAACAGAAGATGAAATTTTTCTTTAACTTGATCTTCTCAGTCTCAGGTGCGGCGAGGCTCAAATCTATCGTTCGTACTTGTTTCAATCTGTACCAAACAGATATCTTGATCTCTCTCAAGACCAAATCTGAATAGCACCAAGAATTAAATCCACCTACAAGCAGTGAATTTTAGCCCGACCTTTGTTTTCTCACTTTCTTCATCAAAAACGCATATTGAAAAGTCATAGGGGAGTGTGGAGTGCACCTACAAGCAGAGAACGTCTGAAGTATCCCGGTTAACCGTAACTGTTTTAACTTGTTTTCAAGCTGTCCGTCTATTTTCATCGTGCATCCTCCAGAACGTGCAAATCTTTTCTGACGGGGAATTGGTAAAGACTCACGTGCGTTCATACGGGGAAGGTACATGGAGAACCGATGAGACTGATTATCCTCCGCATAAATCCAGATATTTGCTGAAGACCACCGAATACTATCAGCAGGAAGCTTTCAAGCACGGCGAGTACGTCTGTCAGGTAGTCATAAGGATTATGACAGAACATGCATACCGGAACCTGTGGAAAGTGCAGGCCATCTTCAGGCTTTCTGAGAAATATGATGCTCTATTCATTTGTTGTCACCTCTCTTTATCAGTTGGCAACTCTATCGTTATCTCTGTACCCTTTCCTGGATGACTGTTTATGTGAATCTTACCCTGATGACCCTTAATTATCTTCTCTGCGATTGGCATCCCAAGTCCGGTCCCTCCGATCTTCTTTGAATAAAATGGGGTGAATATGCTATTGATGGTTTCTTTATCTATGCCTGAGCCATTATCTTTTATCTTGATAATCAGATGGTTCTTCTCAGCAGAAGCGGAAATCACAACGTCCTGCCCTTTACCTGATGCCTCCATGGCGTTGTTGACAAGATTAATAAGCGCCCTTTGCATATAGACACCATCCATTTCAATAGGGATTAGTCCATCAGGGATATCTGCCGACAGTATTACACCTGTCTCTTCAGCTTTTGTTTTGCATGAGTCATATGCCAGATTAATAATAGTTTTTATGTCTTCTTCTTTTGTTTTCATTTGTAGTGGTCTGGCAAAATCCAGCACATCATGTACTATCTTTTGCATCTGTTGAGCTGAGTCTGTTATTGCCTGTGTAGCAGTGTCGATGTTCCCTTTTCCGTCGCGAATGCGTTTTGCGAAGCCCAATATTACGATCAGGGGGTTTTTCA
>JAOUJR010000227.1 GCA_029883145.1 Nitrospirota bacterium | reverse complement strand
GCCATTGGCAAACTGGTCCAATCCGACATGGTGAAGGGCGATGCATGGCATCACAGAAGCGATGCGATTGCATCAGCTCTGGTGGCCTTTTCCATGATTACCACCCATTTTGGCTACAAGAGAATCGATTCATTTTTCGGGATTGGTGTCGCCGTTCTCATTATTTACACCGGATTTGACCTGCTCCGTTCCATGATTAGTGTTCTGGTGGGAAAAGCGCCGAGCCAGGATCTGATCAATCGCATTGTCAGGGCAGCCATATCTGTTGATGGTGTGCAGCAAATTCATGGTATCAATGTCCACGAATACGGCAACCACAAGGTGATTTCACTGCACATTCGTATTCCAGGCGAAATGGATACCCTTCGTTCCCATTATCTTGCCCAGTTGGTCGAAAATGCCGTCTCTGATTCCCTCAACGCTTCAACCGTTGTCCACGTGGATCCTTCTGCGTCAACTGAGCCTATACCAGAACGCCGAATAGCGGAAGATGAGTTGACGCGTATTGTCATCCGACATCCCTCCGTCAAAAGTTTTCACGGCCTGACGGTCTCCAATATTCAGGGAATGCCCGTCATTAACCTTCACCTCGTTATCGACGGCGACTTGAAATTGGAGGCGTCTCACGATATCGGACACCGCATTGTCGATGAATTGAAGGAACGCTTTGGAGGTTGTGAGGTCAACCTCCACATAGAGCCAAAATAGAAGCATACAATGAAAAAACCTCTTCAATAGGATATTCGTACGACATTATCATTAACTGATGTTTACGGGTACATGATCGTGAAGGGTATACTACGTTAATAAACAGTGAAGGTCATTCCTTATCATGAAAGAAATCCATCCTCATTTTTTGAGCTTTGCACACCGATACAAAGACTTAAGAACAACAGATGTAGAACCAATCTTATTTGTTAAAAAGAAACTGCAAGATTTGAATAAAATTGAAGCTGCAGATGTTGGTTGTGGGGTTGGGAGATATGCTACAAAGTTGTTCCATCATTTAGGCGAGAGACTTCATCTCACTTGCATTGATCATAATAGGAGGATCTTGAAGGAACTTGCTAAGAATTTTCGAGAACACAGAATAGAGAGCTTTAAAACAATAAATGCATCGGCAGTGGCTTTACCATTAGCAAGCAATTTTGGGGACGCCATAATCACTTTCAATGCCATACATCATTTCAAATGCTTAGATTTTCTCAAAGAAACATCTCGAGTTTTAAGAGAAAAATGGATACTCGTTTATTTACAATCACCTACGAAGCCAAAACAAGAGAAATATTTGGGGAAGATTTTTTCCTGGATTCCATGAAAAAGAAAAACGGCTCTATGAAATGAGCGAATTGAAAGAGATGGTAGGTAAAATACCACGTCTAAGGATAGAATTCATTGAATACTTCAAATATAAACGTATGGCTACATGAGAGTGGCTCATAACACAAGCTACACATCATCATTATTCTACATTTTACCTCTATAATGAAATGGAATTTGAGGAATCTTTGAAGAAATTTCAGGGAAATATTACTCACTATTTCAAGAACCCAAATAATATCATTTGGGATGATGAGAATATAATGCTCACCGTGAGGGAAAACATTCGATGAATTTTTTGTTCTACTTACCTGACGTAAGACATCATTCAACAGGGTTATCCGGTTACGCTTCGCAAAGCCCAACAAGTTTTTGCGACCTTCGGTACAAACCTTACCAGAGGTTAAGAAATGAAAATTTTTAATAGAAACTTCTTTATTGGATTGGTAGCAGGGCTAATCCTGACGATCTTAATTCTCATTGGTGGAGGCTACGTCCTTATGAGGTCATTCACATCAAGGACCGGCGAAAAACTTGAGTCAATACTTCAGCCCCCGCCCTTCCCCACTCAAACAAGAATGGACTACAACTGGCGTATTCAAGGACTTGATGGCAAAGAACTCGATGTTGGCAAAAGCAAAGGAAAGGTTATCTTTCTCAATTTCTGGGCGACATGGTGTCCTCCCTGTGTGGCCGAAATGTCAAGCATCCAACGGCTCTATGACGAGATCAAGAGCGAAGGCATCGATTTCATTTGTGTATCAGACGAGAAAAGAACAAAAGTGAGCAAATTCGTAAAGGAAAAGGGATTTACTTTCCCGATCTATACCCTTGTTGGTGATCAACCTCAAGTTCTCAGGACCCGGGGGATTCCGGCAACATTCATCATTTCTCAAGATGGTCAAGTAGTTTTTAAACATGTAGGTGCCGCAAAGTGGGACCATAAGACGAGCATTGATTTTATGAAGAAGCTTATGTAGTCAAATCCTTAAGTGCCCCATAACACCAGAACGGCAGCTCATTGTCTTTGTGTGAGCCTCCTTCGGCGGCTTCATCAATCCGGGAAATATGAGGCGCTATATTACCATTAAAAGGAAGGGGTGAAGAAGATGCGTAAAGCGATAACGATAACAGCAGTATTAATTCTTACAACCCCTTTAGCTCTTTCCCAAGATTTGAAATCGCCCCATGCGGGTCAAGAAAAAAGAGAGATAAAACCCCTCTCGGGAGAAAAGATTCAGGAATACTTATCAGGAGAGGGTATGGGCTTAGCGAAAGCAGGCGAACTGAACCACTATCCAGGACCCAAGCATGTTTTGGAGTTGGCGAAGGAATTGTATCTTTCAAAAAAACAGCTATTTGAGACGGAGGAGATTTATAACAGAATGCATGGAGAAGCGGTCGGCTCGGAAGATTAATTGTTGAGCAGGAAAAGATCCTGGGCAGTCTCTTTGCCGAGCAAAAGATTGATGAAACGCAGCTTCAATCTCTCACTGCTGGGACCGCTAAGGATCAAGGCGAACTTCGTTTTATTCATTTGAGAGCTCATGTGGAGATGAAAAAGGTTCTTTCAGCAAAGCAGATTGACAAATATGATGCGCTACGGGGGTATAAATCGAGCGGAGGAAAAAATTACGGCCTCCCGGACATCAAGAGGATGAACCCGATTGTATTCTCCATGCACGACAATAACTACTGGAAAGTCGGGGAACACCTCGCCCGAGCGTGGAACATTGGAAAGGAACTCAAAACGAAGAAGGAATAGAAAGGGCCACTTCGGACACCAAGTGGTTCTGAATTCGCACTTCTTGAAGCTTGTTGCCTTCTCTGAAGGAACAAATCTCCTGACTGGACTGTCTTAGTTAGATGAGGGAAACCAAGCAGAAAACAACGGATGAAGACTATGAATTTGTCTCTTTATGTAAAGAGGGTGATGTCGATGCCTTTGAAGTCTTGGTAAGGAAGCACCAGAAAAGGATGCTTAATATTGCTTACAGGATGATTGGGAACTATGAAGAGGCATGCGATGTCGTACAGGATGCATTTATCTCCGCATATAGAAGTATCAAGAGTTTTAAGGGAAAGGCCAAGTTCTCCACATGGCTTTATACGATAGTCATGAATCTTTCCAAAAACCGCCTCAAGCAGTTGAGGACACAACTCCATCGTGAGAAGTTTTCAATAGATAACCCTGTTCTTACCAATAATGGCCAGATAAGAGGAGAACTCGCCTCGATCGGACCTTCTGCCCTTGAAAGTCTTGAAAGAAGGGATGTCCAGCAAAAAGTGCAGGAATGCATAAACTCCCTCGATGAAGAATTCAGGGAAGTACTGATTCTGAGGGATATCCAAGGCTTCTCTTATGACGAGATTAGCGATGTTCTT
>JAOUJR010000226.1 GCA_029883145.1 Nitrospirota bacterium | reverse complement strand
ATGCACCTGTGGCAATGACAAGGGGATACACCCCATAACAAAGGCAAAAGAAGTCATCACAATGGGGCGAAGTCGCAACCGAGCTGCTTCGACAGCAGCATCGACGATTGAAAGCCCCTCTTTCCTTTTGAGCACTGCAAATTCGAAGATTAAGATTGCGTTTTTTGCAGCAAGCGCAATCAGAGTAATGAGTCCTATCTGGAAGTAGACATCATTTTCGATACCCCGCAAAAAGATGGCAAGGAGTGCACCGAAAATGGCGAAAGGAACAGCGAGGATAACGCCAAAGGGCAGTGACCATTTCTCATATTGCGCTGCCAGGATCAGGAATACCATAATCAAACCGAAGATAAAGACCAGAAAGGAGGTTCCTCCGGATTTCTTCTCCTCAAAGGCCTGTCCGGACCATTCGTAGGCATATTCATGTGGGAGGACCTCTCCGGCCACAGCCTCCATGGCAGCAATTGCCTGTCCCGAGCTAAAACCATGGGCTGCATCACCGGTGACTTTCACAGCAGGGAAGTTGTTGAAACGGGTCACAAGGTCAGGTCCTGTCACATAGCGCATGGTGACAACCGACTTAAGGGGAACCATTTTATTGTCCCGTGAACGCACGTATACCTGCTCGATATCTTCAGGTTTCGACCGGTATTTTGGCTCAGCCTGAACGATTACCTGCCACAGGCGGCCATACTTGCTGAACTGGCTCACATACAGGGAACCGAAGAGCGTTTGGAGAGAATCGTACACATCTGCTACTGGAACGCCTAATGTTTCTGCCCTTTCACGATCAACGTCAACCCTTAGCTGTTGAGAAGCAGAGCGGACGGTGGAGGAGACGGTGCGCAGTTCAGGACGCTGATTGGCCCTCGCGATGAATTGTTGTGTGACTGCATCAAGCATGGCAAAGTCTCCTGTGCCTCGGCTCTGAATCCAGAATTCAAAGCCTCCAGTTGTGCCAAGTCCGGGAATGGAGGGGGGGTTGAGGGCGAAGACTTTGCCTTCACGTATCTTCACAAACTCCCCCATGACCGAATAGATCAACGCACGAGCATTCAATTCCCTCATTTTGCTCCACTTGTAACGCTCTTCAAAGTCCTTGAGCGATACGAAATGGACTCCTGCGTTTGTCTTGAGCTGAGAATCGATCAGGCTGTATCCGTCGAATTGGGCAACGTCTTTTACTGCAGGATGCTTTGAGAATATCTGACTTCCACGGTTGCCAACAGCCTCAGTACGATCGAGGCTCGAGGCATCAGGTAAGAAATATATGCCGAATAAGTAACCCTGATCTTCGGGAGGCACGAAGCTCGTGGGGATGTGCTTAAACATTCCCCAGACGGCGAAGGTCATGCCTCCAAAAAGGCACAGTGCCACAATGGAGCGCTTGATTGTGAGTTTCACGCCGAATGTATAGTGAAGCGTCATGCTTTCGAACTTTGTTTCAAACCATCTGAAAAACCTTTTCTGTTTGTGAATTCCTGGTTTCAGTAACAATGCAGCCAATGCAGGGGAAAGCGTCAAGGCAACGAGCCCTGAGATCGCTACCGAGATAGCGATGGTAATAGCAAACTGCTTGTAGAGCTGTCCGGTGATGCCGCCGAGAAAGGCAACAGGTATGAACACAGCATTGAGGACAAGCACAATGGCAATGACAGGTCCGGTTACTTCGTCCATCGCTCGCTTCGCAGCTTCCTTGGGCGAGAGACTGAATTGCCTCATGTTGCGTTCAACATTCTCGATCACGACAATAGCGTCATCAACAACAATACCTATGGCTAAGACCATACCAAAGAGTGTGAGCATATTGGTGGAGAATCCGAGCATGGTCATCCCGATATAGGTGCCGATGATCGAAACAGGCACTGCGATAACCGGGATGAGCGTGGCGCGCAAACTCTGGAGAAAGAGAAAGACGACGAGGACAACCAGAATAGTGGCCTCAAAGAAAGTTATGATTACCTCTTTTATGGAAGCCCTGACGAACTTGGTAGTGTCCATGGCGATGGCGTAATCTATGCCATCAGGAAAGCTCTTTTTCATTTTCTGGAGCGTTTTTGTCACTGCATTCGAGACATCGAGCGCATTGGCTCCTGGCTGCTGATATACGGCAATCAATGTTGCTTGCGTGCCGTTGAACTTACTCCGCACCGAATAATCCTTTGCCCCAAGCTCTGCATGTCCAATATCTTTGACGCGCACAATAGCAGATCCTTCCTTGCTTGTCTTGAGGATGACGTCAGCAAACTCGGAGGGCTCTGTCAGGCGTCCCTTTGTGGTTACCGGAAAGGTCTGTTCTACATGTCCTTCGGTAGGAGCTTGCCCAATTCTCCCCACGGCAAACTGCTGATTCTGTTGCTGGACGGCTTTAGAGACATCGCTTGCGGTAATTCCGAGTTGTGCCATGCGGTCAGGTTTGAGCCAGATGCGCATGGCATAGTCAGGGGAGCCTAATATGGAGGTCTGGTTGGCTCCCGGTATGCGTTTTATTGCATCGAGGACGTAGAGATTGGCATAGTTGGCAATATAGGTCTCATCATAACGTTTTTCAGGAGAATAGATGGCGATGACCATAAGAAATGTGGCTGAAACCTTCTGAACCTGTATGCCTTGCTTGGTGACAGCATCGGGCAGCTGGGGCATCGCAAGGTTAACTCTGTTCTGCACATCTACCTGTGCCAGGTCAGGTTCCCTGCCAATTTCAAAGAAGATATTCAGGGTCATGTTCCCCGTAGAAGAGCTGGTCGAACTCATGTAAAGCATTTTATCAGCGCCATTGACTTGTAGTTCGATCGGTGCAGCAACGTTCTTAGAGACTGTATCAGCATCTGCACCTGGGTACGTTGCCCTCACTTGTATTTGTGGGGGAGTAATATCAGGATACTGTGCAATGGGAAGATTCACCATTGCAACGAGCCCTGCAATGACGATCACAATCGAGATAACTGATGCAAAGATGGGTCGGTCAATGAAAAAGTGGGATATCATAATCTGTCCATAGTTTATTTCTTTGCAGGGGCAGATGCCTCATCTGGGTGCCCTTTAGCAGGAGCTCCTGGAGATTTTGTATCCGTATTTTGAGATTGTTTTTGGCCAGGTTCAGCAATTTTTACAGGCAAGCCTGCTGAAAGTTTTATAGCGCCATCAACTACCACACTGTCTCCGGTGCTGAGTCCTTTTGTAATAAACCAATCATTGCCATGCCAGTCACCTACCTGGACGTCACGGATTTCTGCCTTACTCTCTTTGTTTACTACCCAGACAAAGTGGCCCTTGGCTCCCTGCATCACCGCGCGCTGCGGTACGAGGATCGCTTTCGGCCGGATTGCGCCTTTGAGATGCACCCGGACGAACTGTCCTGGCCTGAGATTACCTTTCGGGTTAGCGAAAGTCGCCCTTACGAGAAAGGTTCCTGTTTCCGTGCTGAAAGAGGGATCGGCAAAACTGACACGACCTTTAAACGGGTATATCGATCCGTCTGCAAGCTCCACTTCGACTTGGTAGTTATATCCCTTTGGAATTGTGAGAAGGCCTTTGTTTATTTGGTCACGAAGGTTGAGGTTCTGGTTTTCGGAAACGCTGAAGTTTACCCAGATCGGGTCAAGCTGTGCAACATAAGTGAGAAGGCTGTTGGAGGCGGAGATATAGCTTCCATCCTGTTGCTTCGCCTTGCTCGAAAGACCGGTTACCGGTGTGATAATCGTTGTATAAC
>JAOUJR010000225.1 GCA_029883145.1 Nitrospirota bacterium | reverse complement strand
AGAAAGAGGCCCAGAACCTATGACAAGATCACTAGAAAGACCTACACTAGGGTATATCGCTAGCAGTACTCATACGCTACCTTCTTTCCCTGAATCTGGATGTGTAACTCTTCTCCCAGAAGAGGATAGTAATAGACATCCTTCTGCTGGGGATCGCTTATCTAACAGAAACATTATGCAGATAGTACATGAAACTCAGGCAAAAGGGGGGAGGATGTAAAATTGGGCTACGCTGAGAAATATGGAAAAAGACATCAAATATCATTCAGGATCGGCCCTATGGCTGAAGAAAGGCTTACTCGAGTGGCTGAACTGTTCAACATGAAACCCAGCCAGTATGTGAAGGCTCTGCTCTACAAGGATCTGGGGATTTTTAATGAATCACTGGATCGTAGAAGAAAACCTACCTGATGAGGGATCTCCCTGAATGATGGATAAATGCTCTCGATGTGGTTATGAGCCAGCTCCCATCTGGAAAAACAGGGCCTGGAAGCTCTATCAGAAATACTCCAGGATAGATGAGTTAGAGGCCTGGCCAGAACACAGAGAGCTGGCTGAGATCCTGAGAAAGATAGGACCTACAGAAAAGAATGAAGTATCCTACAGTGATGGCTACTATAACTATCAGTACAGAACAGATGGCACGGTAGTTAGGATAGCTCAGAAACTGGCCAGATCTTCAGATAGTATGAATGAGCCTGGAAGGGCTACTCACAAACATAAGAGGCCTCCTAATGAAGAGTAAGAGAACTCTCAAGGATGTTAAGAGAACCTGGAACCCAGAGGAGATTTATACCCTAATCACTGAGAAGGCCTGGCCCTACAAAACGAACATACCCTACTTACTGTGCAGAGATCGAGCTTTCCTGGCTCTGCTGTACCTCACGGCTGGGAGGATCTCAGAGGTACTCAGCCTCATCAAATCCCAGTTTGACTTAGAAACAGATCCAGAATTTGTTATTATCAGGAATATGCTTACAGAGAAGATAGGGCCCAGCAGTGAGGCCTTACCCTTCAGAGAGGAGTTTCCCCTAGCCAGATCTGGAATCCTCTCTCAGTTCACTCAGTTAATCCTGGAGTACATACCTGATCTGGAGCCCCATCAGAAACTGTTTTCCTTCTCGAGACAGAGGGGCTGGCAAATAGCAGAGAAGATAACTGGAAAGTGGCCTCACTGGTTCAGAGCCCAGGGAGAAAGGCTCTATAGTAAACTGTTGGAGAGAGATGTTTTTGCACTTAAGGAGCTTCTGAATGTAGCTAGTGTGAGCACTTTATCTAAGTACATATCTCCTCCCTGGAGAGAGAGCAGAGACAAACTGGCCCCAGGAGTAGAATGAAATGGAAGATAATGAGAAAGGGATCCCCATCTGGGTTATACCTTTTCTTCTCCTGGCTCTGAATCCAGAAGCAAAAAGGATTCTAAGAGAACTGGATCAGCTACTGGATGAACTGAAAAAGGAGATCAGAGAATCCTTAGATAAGCTGGCCTCTAAGAGGGATAATAACAGAGAAGGGAAAGATCGCTGAAACTTAGAGACATCATTCTGCTGCTGCTATACGCTAACAAACAGGAGCCCATAACTTCCTTCCTTCATCTCAGATACATGGTGTTCCTGGTAGAGAGAGCTCTGGGAGTAGAAATAGACTGGTAGGAGAGATCTGATGGCCAGATTAACTAAGGAAGAGTGGAAGAAACTGGATGAGCTTCTGAGTAAACATGGTTTTGGAGGCTACTATGATCTAGTAGAGTGCCTTAAGATGGCTCTCTCAAAAATAACAGGAAAGAAGGATCTACCAGAAATCAGGGATCTCCCTACAGTGGTTAAGCTACTAATGAATGTGAGATCTCCAGAAACTTCCTAACCTCTTTCTGATTTTACAGTATAGATATACTGTTAAATGGATGGTCTTTTAGGTTCACTTTCTCTCTTTCTCTATATGAAGAGGATGGGGATGATGTTAAACCAAAACTGAAACTACCTACCTATCTCCAGTATTTGAGCCTCTAAGGGGCTGCTCATCCTCCTACACCTGGAGCAGTGGCCATTAGCCCTGATCTCCCTGTTATGATTCGCTATATGAGTATGTACAGTACCGGAGGACCTCTTTAGATCTGCTGCTACTACCTTCATGTTCTTGCACTCGAGATATCTCTCTATAATCTGTGTATGTTCTATAGGACCTACCTGATGAGATCTCTCAGCTTTCTGTAAGTGTTCAGGGAGTTCTCCATACTGGATACAACCCTCTAACCCTACAGCCTTCAGAATGTTCTCTTTCTCCCTCTTATGCCAGGCTGGATACTCAAACTTTCCCAGAGCTACCGGCCCAGTACTACATACCAGGATAAAGAGGCTGGGGCCAGGGTTCATCAAGCTATCAGGATCTACCATACTGTAGATCCAGGAGAGATCTTTAGGGAGGCCCAGTACTCCTACTCTCTTAATGTAGGTATAATCTGAGAGATCTCTGATCTCCTTATCTATGCTTGTCCATCTCACAGTATCTACTCCTATAGGATAGCCTAGATGCCTGGCCTCTCTATAGACATGGATGAAATCTGCTTTCGCTATGGTTTGGTTCTTAGTTATTCTGATCCTGGAGTAAATGAAGTTAGCAGCCTCCCTAATCATCACATACCAGGGCTCTCTCCAGGATGCTCTACGCCAGAGAGTTTTAAGGATCAGCTCATTCAGGGCCCAGAACTCCTCATTTATATTGCTATAGAAGGCTGATACTGAGAGAGAGTTTCTATAAGGCTCCAGATCTTTCACTGTTATCTTACTCACTGGCTGAACATCCCAGGGGCCCCCTACCTCTACACTATCCCCAGTGAGGAGTAGAATCTCATTCTTACTGTACAGTTTAGATCTCAGCCAGGCCAGGCCCTCATTATCCCTGGATCCGAAAAGATCTATCACTTTAGGGTATCTACAGGCTACACTTTCTAGGAGGCTGCTCTTTCCAGCCCCTCTGAGGCCCAGGCCCAGGTGTGTTTTAGGCCTCTTAAAATCTATCTTTCCTTTCCCTCTGATCCAGAGGAGTTTAATTCCTGGGGGAGCCTTAGACATTCTGCATATCTCTGAGATCCAGTTTTTTCCCTGATACAGGAGTAAAAATCACTATTGGGATCTCCTGGGTTACATCAGCAGCCTTATAGGATAACTGGATGATCTGAAGGGCCAGAGTGAACAGGGGATCATAGTAGCCTGGGAGTTCCTTATACTCTTCATAGAGAATTAAGAAATCTGCTACCTTCTCTCCTACATCACTGTTATCTCTATCGCCAGCTCTATTCCAGGGCCAGGCCTGATCGGAAAGGGCTAGAATGATCTTATCCAGGGCCTCTCTCTTACTCTCGAGAGCCTGAACTCTATTCCCTACATATTTGGCCCTCTGTTTCTCATTCATAAGGAGCACTAGATCAGTAGGAAGTATCTGGCTAGTACTGGCTTTTCTGAACTCCTGTAGGGCCTCTGTGAGATCATCATGTAACTCATGGATCCTAGTTTGTAAGGTATCAGTGGTTAGAGTTTTTAGAACTCCCTCACTTTCCAGCCTAGCTAAGTTAGTGAGCCTCTGCTCTCCATCTTTCCCTTTACCCCAAAACTTCCATTTCATAGGATCCCCCTCTCAGGCCAGGTTAGGAACGATGTACATGAAATACACTACTAAGAAGGCTAGTACCAGGAGCCCCAGGAGAAACAGGTTCT
>JAOUJR010000224.1 GCA_029883145.1 Nitrospirota bacterium | reverse complement strand
TCTTGTGAACCTTGTTCCTCTTTGCTACGATATGCCCATGAGGCGGGCCAGGCATAGAATCTTCTTATTCTTTTACGTTCTTTCACTCCTAACCGTTCCCCTTTTTTCTCAATAATAAAGAGGGACGTAGTTCCGAAAATCCCGTGTTACGTAAAGATCATTTGTGCACATATGGGAAACCATTTGTGGACATACTCAGGATTCTATTTAGAGGTGAAACTCCCAAATCTTTTTATCCTCTCTGTAAACCATAAACTTCTGATTAGGGATGAGGCAGATGGTGAGAAGGGTTCCTTCAGGGCATCCGATGAACCATTTCCTTCCCATAAACATAATGGTCCCATCTTTCCTTGCTTTTCTCTTAAGGTGAATGGAGAAGACCCTATCGAGGTCTATCGAAGGATCCAAAGACCTTAATTTGCCTTTCCCATTGGTTATGGCCTCCTGCCATCTCTTAGATGGGATCTGCCCTGTTTCTTCATGCACTCGCTGGTCATTGTAGTAGTTGACAAGCTCCTCGAGAATCTTTTGGGCCTCTGAGCAGTCTTTGATTTTATATTTTTCACAGAGATAGGGAAGTCTCCGCTGAAGGTAATCAAAGAGCTTTTCCACCTTTCCCTTCGCCTGGGCCTGTCTCTTCCTGGTATAGACTATCCCGATGCCAAGATCACCCAGGGCCCTGCGGAACTGAATCTCCCCCTCATCCTCTCGAAGCTTGTATCTCACATGAATCCCTCGATGCAGAACAAACCGAAAGATGGAGTGATTATCCAGGTAGTAGGCCAACGGAATGCCATAGCTGGTGACAGTCTCCCTCACGGTCTGAAGATGTTCAAAGGAGGTCTCTCTTGCTACGAGCCTCGCCCCCACCACCCTCCGGGAGTGGTCATCTTTGGTGAGGATGAGATAGTGCTTGTTTGCTCTCTCTGGAACCCACAGATGATAGGAGGAGTCATGCTGAAACAGGGCACCTGGACCAGAGGTCTCAAACCTGGTATACACTTTTCCTTTCTCCTCGGGTGTGGCATGATAGTAGCCGCTCTTTAAGGCATACAGCCGTAAGCTATTACGACTGAAGGATCGATGAAATCTCTTCTCTGCCTGCTCTGCCAGAAAGGCAAAGTTGAACTTCCCACGGAACAGATTCGCTTCCCGGCGAATGTATTGGAGCTCCCGGTCGAGCCACTGCTTAACCTCTTCGCTCAGCACATGAAAAGCATTCTCCCTCCTCTGCCACAAACGAAAGGGCCTGCCTCGGTTGCTCAACAACCACCGCTTCCTCAGTTGATGAAGACGACTCCTGCCAAGCCCTAAAAGCCCCATGGCCTCCTTCTCAGAGATACGGTGAGCGTTAAAGGCCTCCAAAACCTCCTCCACAAACCCAACCGGCAGCCTCTTATGAATCCTTTCGTTCATCCTGAGGATGATTCTCGATCAGAGCATCCCCAAAAGCAATTTGGACTTGTATCTCATCGGAAAAAAGCCTCACAACCCTTTGATAAACAGGGGGTTTCATCCCTCTCTCGACTTGTATCTCAATGGGCTTGCAGGATCAAAGGGGCCTTTTTCGGAACAATAACAAGGGCTTTCGGAAGAATCTCGGCTTGTATCTCACGAAGATAGAGATTGGTTCTCTCAGTAAATTCAATGGCTTTGCTCAACATCTCGGCTTGTATCTCAAACTGAGATCGCCCTTGCTGTCTGCTGTTGGCTCTCCATTGCCTCTGATAATCAGGATGCTTCTGCCTCCAGCGCTTCACATAATCATAGCGGCCACGCCAGTATCCAGGATTATTCTTGCTGAAGATGCGGTTATTCTCTTTTTTCCTCAATCTCTGGCAGTGCGTTGAACAGGCCTTCTGACGATCGCCTACCCTGGGATCAGCAATAAACCAGCTCCCGCAATAACGACACCTCTTTCTCACCACCTCAAATCACCCCTTCTAAGAGATTTAAGATGGCTAACTCTAAATCAAAAACAAAGACCTTTCCACTAACTCCAACCCTCTCCTTTGTGCATAAATGATCTTTACAAAAAGTACATAAATGATTCTTCCGTAACATTTCTTGAAGAAAGCCTTGACATTTTTCCTCATTACGGTATATTTCCTCTAAACACGACGTTGTGTTTCAAACCAAGGCTGTCTCAGAATAAAGGCTCTGGGCAATAGTACAACGAGGTATGTGAAGCCAAAGGCGCCTGCAGGCAGGGAGATCTGCCAGGGCGCTTTTTTTGAGTTGGTATGATATTTGACAAGTGTGATTCTTGATGGAGGCTTATGGATGAAGCACTACCTTATTTCCAAAGAGGCCGAGATGAAACTGTATGAAATCATGCTCCATCATGAGATTCGTATGGCAATCCAAAGCGAGACGGCAGACCGATCCTTTCTCACCTCTCTGGTAGGAAAAGCCTGGATGAGCCCCAGGAGAACTGGGAAGGATAGATCCCGTTGAAACGAGGGGAATAAAGGGGATGGATTCCGATAGCGGTCATATTACAGTCCGAGGTGGCCACGTATACCACCTGTGATCTGAGGGTACTTTCGATTAATTTTTTTTGTGAGAGCTCTAAATCTCAGGACTTCCCTTGCCTTGTAAACTCCTTTCTCCAGGAGGAACTTCAACCGGGTGAAATTAGTTAGCCATCTTTCTCGATGGCAATGGCAAAATCCGGACACATCAGTTCACATAATCCACAGCCTGTACAGCGTTTCATATCATTACTCGTGGGCAAGATATAGCCCTTGGCATTGATTTCCTGAGAAGGCTTAAGGGCCTTTGTTGGACAAACGTCTAAACATATCAAACAGCCCTTGCAGTATCTCTCGTCAATCCACAATCTGTTCATGGGTTTTACCGTTCACTGCGAGAAATTGATCGATGATCTCTTGATACGATTCGTTCCACTCTTTTCGATCAACATCGCAGAATTCCCCGATAGGAGTTTTCCCGTGGCGGGATTCCTCCGTTTTGCTTATCCGTATCGTACTCTCCTTGAATCGCTTCAAAAGAGCCACCGGTAACATCCTCTCATGGACAGGGCATTGTGATAGAATCTCGATAAAGGCCGTCCCTTTCTTTCTGATCCCCTTCATAATCGATTTTATGACTTGTCGTGGGTGGGCCGTTGTCCATCGGGCCACATAAGTCGCCCCTGCAATCTCGGCCAGTTTGCATAGATCAAAAGCTGCTTCCCTGTTACGATACGGCGTTGTCGTTGTGATTGTTCCTATGGGCGTCGTAGGGGCATGTTGGCCACCCGTCATTCCATAAAGACCGTTGTTCAGGCACAGAATCGTCACATCGATGTTTCGGCGACACGCGTGAATAAAATGATTACCCCCAATCGAACCGGTATCTCCATCTCCTGTAAAAACAATGATTTTGAATGCCGGATTTGCCAGAAGTGCTCCTGTTGCTACGGCCAAGGCTCTCCCATGGATCGTCCAGGCTGAATCAAAATTCAAATAATGGCTGGTAATTCGGCCTGAGCAGCCGATACCTGAGATAAAGAGAAACTGTTCTTTCCTGATCTTGTCTTCCTCTATGATCTCATCCACGGCATGTAAGGTATAATTCAACACTTGCCCGGAACCACAACCAGGGCAAAAAATCAAGGGCATTCGAGGCCCCATGGGGCCCTCTTCTTTAAGGTATTTGAGCATCGGATGCCTTTTCATGATATCTCCTCATAGATCTTCGAGAGGATATATTCTGGCG
>JAOUJR010000223.1 GCA_029883145.1 Nitrospirota bacterium | reverse complement strand
GGAAAGTGCTTTCCCTGTACATTCGGAACATATGAGGCAAAAATGAGGCTTAAGGACATTGTATCTGGCAAAGGGATCGAGACTGATATTTTTGTTCTGAGGCGGATTGCAAATGAAATGATTGTAGCATCTCGGTGTAAGAAGGGCAAAGACACCGCAAGATTTATCCTCGAATGGATGGGAATAGATACCTTTAACGAACATATAGAAGGGAGATGTCCGGAGAGGGAATGTCTTACCTTTATAGAATATCAAATTGATCCTGATAAATGTATAATGTGCGGTGAATGTCAGGTTGTTTGCAAATTTAACGCAATTACCGGAGAAAAGAAAAAGACCTATCTTAGCGGTTATCTAACTTTTGAGATAATGCAGAAGAGATGTACTAAATGTGGTGAGTGTGTTAAGGTGTGCCCAACTGAGGCAATAGATATTATAGATATAAAAGCTGAGGCAGAGGTTAAGGTTTAGAAAAGGTTAAGGTTGAGGTTAAGACTTAACCTTTACCTTAACCTGAATTCAAGGGAGGATTAAATGGCAGATATTGTGGGTCTTACAATAGATGGCAAGGATGTTCATGTCCCTGAAAGCATGAACCTCTTGGATGCTGCAGAACTTGCTGGTGTTCATATTCCACATCTCTGTTATCTCAAGGGCATGAAAGGTATTGGCGCTTGCAGGTTGTGTCTTGTGGAGGTGAAAGGTATGAAAGCGCCTGTAATAGCATGCAATACGAGAGTTAGAGACGGGATGATTGTCAATACAAAGACCGAGAAGGTAGAGGATGTCAGGAAATTCGTCATAGACCTTATCCTCTCCATGCACCCTCTTGATTGTATGACGTGCACAAAGGCAGGTATTTGTCGTCTCCAGCAGTATGCGTATGACTTTGGGATTAAGGAGTCAAGTTTTACAAGAAAAAAATTTAGTTACCCAGTTGATGAGGCAAATCCCTTTATAAAGCGAGACCCTGATTATTGTATACTTTGTGGTCAGTGTGTGCACATATGTAAAGCACAGGGTACCAGCGTGCTTGATTTTATGGGGAGAGGAGTTGAAGCAAAGGTTGTTACCGCGGGTGACAAACCACTTCAGGAATCTGACTGTACCTTCTGTGGAAGCTGTCTTGATGTCTGCCCTGTCAATGCCCTCCTTGAGGCTGACAGATGGCGTAAAGGGAGAGAGTGGGAATATGAAAAAGTCAATTCTGTATGTCTTTTATGCGGAAATGGCTGTGAAATCACCATAAGTACTAAAGAAGGCAGCATACAGAAGATTAATGCAGGAGCAGCAGAAAGCTTTGCGGAGAGATATATCTGCGCTTACGGAAGATTTGGTTTTGACTGCATTGAGGCAGAAACACGCATAGCATATCCTATGAAAAGGGTAAACGGAGAACTCAAAGAGACAACATGGGAAGATGCTCTCAGTATAGTTGCTGTTAAACTTAAAACAGCCGGCAAGGATGTGGGATTCATAAGTATTGCAGGCATCGAAAACGAAGATGCACTGATACTGAAGAAACTTGCTAAAGATGTTGTTAAGACAAAGAACTTAGACACAACTATGAGTCTTTATGCAGACAGTGATTCTTTGAAAAACTCTCAAACAGCAGACATCAACGAAGCAGACCTCATTGTACTCGTTGGTCTAAGTCCTTCACAGTGGGAAAGGATTTTGCCTGCACTTGATGCTGCGGTAAGAAAAAGAGTCAACAGTGGGGCAAAGCTCATTGTCATAAATTCTTCTGAGACAAAAATAGCAGAGGCTTCTACAATAAGCCTCACGGGAGATGAGGTCTCCAATCTCAAAGCCATTGTAAAGGTTTTAATAGATAAAGGATTTAAAGCAGATAAGGAGATAGAGTCATCTGTGAAAGATGCAGAGGTATCAGAAGATATCGAAAAGGCAGCAAGCCTCTTTGCTGAAGCAAAAGAACCGCTCATCTTTTCTTCTCCGTCGCTTTTTTGGGCATCAGCTAATATTTCATTACTTAAAGGAAAGATTATCTCAGTTGCTCTCGAAAGTAATGCACGAGGTATTGCCCTGATGGGTTTGACAACAGAAGGGAGAACATATAAAGAGATGGTTGGAACAGCAGAGCGCAAAGAGCAGAGCGCACTGAGTGGTGTAAAAGTTCTCTATACTGTTGGAGAAGTGCCATTGAATAAGAGGCCAGATGGGATTGATTTCCTCATAGTGCAGAATTCACATCTTACAGAACTTGCTCAACAGGCAGATGTTGTACTGCCTTCAGCAACATTCCTCGAATCTGCTGGAACGATAATAGATTATATGGGAAGACTGAAATATCTTCCTAAAGTAATAGAGCCTCAGGGAGTATCAAAAAGCCACAGAGATATTTTTATTCATCTTGCGAAGATTATGGGATCACTTCTAAAAAGACCGGCAGATGCTGAGGTTAAGAAAGCAACGAGGGCAAAGATTAAACTGTCATTCAGCCCCTTTGTTAAAAAGGAAGAGTTTGATATATCACCCGGTGAGTTAATCGAGTCAATCAATGCCTCTGTTATAAACGGTTCAAGACTTTTATGGCTTAAAGAGGTTGAGAGGGCAACGGCAGTTTAAAAACTCTGGAATTTATCTTTTGAATTAAGAAGCCCTTTTTGTTGATTTTGCCCAAATCCAGCGATAACCATTACAAGTAACGATTGAAATTGTCATTGCGAGCACCCGAAGGGTGCGTGGCAATCTCTTCAGAAAAGGAGAGATTGCTGCATATATTCAGCTATCTTCAAAACGTTCTTCAAAAATCTCCTATCTGCAACCTCTATAAACTGGAATTGACAGCGGCATAACGTTTCAAGTGATTGAGAAAAGCGTAGCCTTTGGGTGTTAACCGCAAGTACTCAGCACTCAGTTATCTGCTGTTACGGACAAGATGTTCTACCATGTTTCAATTTTTAAGTTTTCAATTACTTCGAAATGTGAATCTTTAGTGATCAATGTAAGATCATATTGTTGAGCAATTGCAGCAATCCATATATCATTCTCAGGGATTGGTTGACCTTTTTCCTTCAAGTGGTTCTTTATATCACCATATCTTTTGGCTGTTTCTGTATTGCATGCAAGCACTGTATTGTTGAGAACAAATTCATCTATGCGTGTAAGATTTTCTTGAAATTTTAGCGAGTTAAAAGCTCCAAAATATAACTCTCCAATAACAATACATGGAATAAACACCTCTGCAACGTTTACTATATGTTCATGAATTGCAAGGTCTTTAGCAAATAGAGCAATAATTATATTTGTATCCAGAAGGCATCTACCATTCACTAATGTCTACCTTCTCACAACCTTCCTCTATAGCTTTAGACATTAGCTGCAAATCATCAGTTGAGATAGCGTTTTCAAATCTTAAAAGACTTTTACCTTCAACGCCTTTGGGGATTAAAGTTTTTGCATAATCGAGTAAGCGAAGTTGAAGGTCATGAGGAAGCTTATCAATCTGAGCGATAAGATTATCTTTTATGGATTCAGTTGTCATAAATCCCCCTCCTCTAATTAGTTAATTTTAACATGATTAAAAGTTTTATGGTATACGAAAAAAAATGGGAAGGGCGTAGCCTTTGGGTATTAACCTCTCTACGAGTTGTCGACAAGCACTCGGTTATCTGCTGTTGTAAGCATTTAATAAGTAGAACCAACCATTTCCATTTTCACAGAAATATTAAAGTTCGCATTTATACCCCTCGGCATAAACAAT
>JAOUJR010000222.1 GCA_029883145.1 Nitrospirota bacterium | reverse complement strand
GATCACAATGGAGATTTTATTATAAGTAGTTTACCTTTAAAGTTATGTGAGGTTTTATTTTCAATTCTCAATGAATAGAATAAATAGGGTCAGCGACCATTTAACTTTATTAGGCCTCTCTCTGTGAAAGGTAGTTATCCTCCTGCCGAGCAATTCTTCGATAATCCAGAATATCCTGTTGGTTCCAAGTGTTCAAGGGATTTATTATAGGCAATCTTTTCTATTCAAAAATCTCTCCATAAAATCATAATTTTATAATTAATTTTTTTTATCAATCTATAAGTAAAATAAAATTGACATATTTAGTAATCAGTTGTATTGTTATTTAAGTTTTTGCAACTTACAGTTGTATCCATCGAATGGGGTAAAAACCGAGTAATCTTTCTGAACGATTTCGATAAATGGAGAAAGCACTAAAACTTTACTGTGTTAAATTCTGTTTCGGAGATGTGGACGGCCAGACTTTGGTATGGGCCTCTTCTGAAGAAGAAGCAAATCATCTCGTTGAAGAAAACCTATGCGCTTGTTTTCCACTCCTCGGAGATTTTAAAGTCATCGAGGTGACAGACAGTCCTAACTTCCCATATCACAATCGCATTCATCGCTCTATTCTTGGCATTACTGTGGCTGTTTTGTAACAAGCGGATTATAGTCAACCATGTGATATCAGCTATAGTAGAAGTGATTACCTTTAAGAATTCTATTAGACTTGTTTTCTGATAATAGTAGTAAGGTTTATTGGCCTTGACTCTGTTTGTGATGTCCCAACCAAATAGACATCCATCGCTGTCCTTTATTGACACGCTTTAATTTTACCTGATATACTCGACTGTAGTAATATAAATTGAATCGGAGCGTATCATGATAGAGACGGGCAGGAAGGAAGTTGTCATTAAGGATATCCTTGCCCTTGTTCTTGCCGGAGGGAAAGGAGAAAGGCTCCATCCTCTTACGCTCCATAGAGCTAAACCTGCAGTCCCTTTTGGGGGGAAATACAGGATAATAGATTTCACGCTCAGTAATTGTATTAATTCCCATATCAGAAAGATTGCTGTCCTCACGCAGTATAAATCCCTTTCTTTAAACAAACACCTTGCTTATGCATGGGAGCACCTGCTGAGTCCGGAACTCGAAGAGTTTGTTTTATCTATCCCCCCACAACAGAGAATTAAAAAAAGCTGGTATGAGGGCACAGCAGATGCAGTGTATCAGAATATCTATACTATAGAGAAAGAGGCCCCTCTTTACCTCCTGATACTTTCAGGTGACCATATATATAAGATGGACTACTCTGAGATGTTTTATTACCATCTTGAGAAGGGCGCTATCGGTACAATTGCCGCTGTAGAGTTTGATATAGAAAGTGCATCAGCATTCGGGGTGATAGAGGTAGATGAAGAATTCAGGATAGTCGGTTTTGAGGAGAAACCTAAAAATCCAAAGACTATTCCGGGTAACCCAAAACAATCTCTTGTATCCATGGGGATTTATTTATTTAAGACAGAAGATATTGTGAAGGAGCTGAAAGCAGATGCCATGAGTGAATCAACACATGATTTCGGGAAAAACATCATCCCTGATATGATGAAAAAGGGCAAACTCGTCGTATATAATTTCAAGGATGAGAACAAAAAGGCAGCAAAATACTGGCGTGATATAGGCACTATCGATGCTTACTGGGAAGCGAATATGGATCTTGCCTCTGTCGACCCGGAGTTTAACCTGTATGATAAAGACTGGCCTTTACGGACGAAAGAGGGGCAGTTTCCTCCGGTAAAGCTTGTTTTTGCACAGGAGTATAAAGGAGGAAGGCTCGGTATTGCACTCGACTCTATTGTGTGTGACGGCTGCATAATCAGTGGCGGCAGGGTTCAGAATTCTGTGCTTTCCCATAACGTGAGGATAAACAGCTATGTCGAGGTCAGGGAATCCATACTTTTAGAGAATGTTGAGATAGGAAGACATTGCAGGATCAAAAAAGCCATTATAGATAAAGATGTCAGTGTCCCGCCACGTACTGTTATAGGGCATGACAAAAACAAGGATAAGGAAAGATTTTATGTCAGCCCCGGTGGTGTTGTGGTGATCCCGAAAGGGTTTGAATTCGAATGAGTCTTATCGGCAGGCTCGAGGACCTTTCCCTGTCTGATATATTCCAGATACTCAGTGTAGGCAAGAAAACAGGCTCGCTTATTCTCAAGGGCAGCAGTGGCAACGCATTATTTGTTTTTAAAAACGGTCTTGTTGTCAGGGCTGAGACGGATGCCCTTGATAAAACCCTCGGTGAAGAACTTTTAAATGCGAAAATGATAAAAGACACAATCTTTCATTTAGCAGCAGAGGCAAAAAAAAAGCTCCCTGCAAAGTCTCTGCCCGAGATATTATTTGAGTTTGGTTCTGTGAGTAAAGAAGCCCTCGACAAAGTAACAAAAAAAAGAGTAGAGAAGGTTGCAAGCAAGCTTCTCACATGGCAGGATGGTGATTTCCAGTTTGAACTTGATGACTTGAATCCACAGGGTAAAGTGAATCTCTCTGATCTTGGATGGGAGCTTTCAAAAGGGATAAGTCCTGAATATCTTCTTATGGAAGGTGCCAGGGTGTATGATGAATCTTTTGTTTCAGTAAGTGAGCTTGCTGGAGATAAGGCAGAAGAGAGTGAATGGGAAGAAAGCTGGGAGTCTCGTCCTATAGGAGAAAGGAGAGATATATCAGCTCTCAGGGCATTGACACAGGAGTTAAGATTTCCGGACTCAGCTTCAGAGATAACCCTTCTTATACTGAGATTCGCAAGCGATATCTTTGACAGGGGTATTCTCTTCATGGTTGGAGAGACGGAGATAGCAGGGTTTGGCCAGTTCGGTTTTGATATGGAAAGGCCGGATGACAAAATAAGAGAGATAATGCTCCCGCTTGAAGAAAATATTTTTTTTAAAAAGATTATTGAAGAGAAACGACCCTTTAAAGGCAGCATGGAGAGGGACACCGTGACAGAGGTTTTAATGAAAGAGATTGGCGGAGGATGGCCTCATGAGGCTGCCCTTTTTCCTATTGTCACTGAAGGAAAAGTTTTTGCGCTTTTGTACTGTGATAACCTGCCGACAGGAGAAAAGACGGGGGAAACAGAAGGACTTGAGATATTTATAGATCAGGCTGGACTTGCGATCGAGAAATCATTACTTCAGGAAAAACTTCAGGAGATGGAGAAGAAGACTAAAACCCTCTGAGGTACCTGCTCTCCTATTATTGGGTAAAAAAATAAATATTACAGGGACTTAGAATATTGACAAGGGGAAACAGAGAACTTTTTGGGCGTTAGTTAACAAAACAATAGTTTTAAATTGTAATAATATGACATAATTATGAAGTTTGTCGCTTTTACGTCAATCCATTGTCATTTTTTGTCACTTAATCTCATTGTTACAATTCGCTTTCCACTAAAATATCATAAAATCAAAGTGTTGTATATTTTTATTTAAAAAATCTATTTAATGAATACAGGTATAGTTATTGCTAAAGATACCAAATTAGGAATTACAATGATAACATAATAATATTGGCTGGAACACGTTACCTTATAATTCATTGAAAATTTATCAGGAAATGGAAAAAGAAATTTCCGCTAAATCTATTTTAGTTGTTGAAGATTCATCAACAACGAGGGCGCTCATCAGGGCTGTGATAGATGAGATGGCTGACTTTTCCACAATAGACGCAGGTTCTGGCTTTGAAG
>JAOUJR010000221.1 GCA_029883145.1 Nitrospirota bacterium | reverse complement strand
CTGCATACGAGATAGACCCTACTGGTGGAAATCAGCCTATAAAAAAAGGCGAGCTGATAGATGCCCGGTATGGCAGATATGCAGGTATTGATGAGTATCTGAAAAAAGCATCGGGTGGCGCAATTGAAACGCTTAATCTCTATACAATAATGGAAAATCCGATGACCTCTTGCGGCTGCTTCGAATGTATCGTGGCTATTGTCCCTGAGGCAAATGGTGTGATGATTGTCAACCGTGGCTATACAGGTATGACACCTGTAGGAATGAAATTTTCGACATTGGCAAGCAGTATTGGTGGAGGTATACAGAATCCGGGGTTTATGGGAGTTGGAAGGAATTTCATTATAAGTAAAAAGTTTCTTTACGGTGATGGGGGAATAAAACGGATTGTCTGGATGACCAAGAACCTGAAAGAAAGTCTTAAGGAACCTTTTGAGAAAAGGGCTGCCGAGGAGGGGGGTCCAACCCTCCTTGATAAAGTAGCAGACGAGACCATATGTGAAGACCCAGAGAAGCTTGTGGAGTTTCTCACGAGTGTCGGTCATCCAGCACTTGATATGGAGCCAATGTTGTAAAACCGTGAGGCGTGAAGCGTGAGACGTTAAGCGAAAATTTATTAATCCTTCGCTTTCCCCTTTACGATTTACGATAAAATTGGAGGATGTATGAAGAATAAGGTTGCAAAGAGTGCAAATGAAGCTGCTGAGCAGATTATAGAGTGGGGTGAGTCCCACAAGATTGAGACCTGCTTTGACAGGGCACAAAGACTTAAACAATGCCCTATCGGAGCTACTGGGGCATGTTGCAAGATATGTCATATGGGCCCATGCAGGTTTGTTGGACAGAATGCTGAGGAAGAGGCAAGAGGAGTATGCGGGGCTACGCTTCCTACAGTTGCAGCAAGGAACCTTTTAAGAATGGCTGCAGCAGGATCAGCAGCACATTCAGACCATGCGCGGGATATGGCCTTATTATTACTTGCTGTTGCCGGTGGAGAAACAAAGGATTTCCAGATAACAGATGTGAGAAAGCTCAATAGGGTTGCGGAGATACTCGGTGTTGAGTTCGGAAATGGAAGGTCTACAAAGGATGTGGCAAGGGATGTAGCGCTTAAATTCTTGGAAGATTTCGGAAGGCAAAAGGGCGAGTTAAATTATATAAAGAGGGCTCCTCAAAAGACGCAGGAGAGATGGAGGAAGTGGGGTATCACTCCAAGAGGGGTTGATAGAGAAATAACGGAGGCGATGCACCGAACGAATATGGGTGTTGACCATGAACCAGACAACCTTCTTTTAAGTGCTCTTAAAGTTTCCCTCGCTGATGGCTGGGGGGGCTCCATGATCTCAACAGACATTACAGATATTCTTTTCGGAACCCCGAAACCAGTGAAGGCAGAGTCGAGTTTTGGAATATTCAAAGATGATGAGGTAAATATTGTCGTTCATGGACATGAGCCCTCACTTGCAGAGATAATCGTAGACGTAGTAAATGAACAAGAGATGATTGCCTATGCAAAATCAAAAGGTGCTAAGGGAATCAATCTTGGAGGCATGTGCTGTACTGCAAATGAGGTGCTGATGAGACATGGGATCCCGACAGCAGGAGGATTTACCAATCAGGAGCTTGCGATTATGACAGGACTGGTTGATGCATTAACTGTGGATGTCCAGTGTATCATGCCTGCATTAGCAGAGCTTTCAAAAAGATTCCATACAAAGGTAATCACTACATCTTATAAAGCAAAAATACCTGGTGCCATTCATATTCAGTATGACGAGCACAGGGCAAAGGAAATTGCAAGAGAGATAGTCAAGATTGCCATCGACAATTATCCTAATAGAAAAGTTGAAGGTAGTCATGTTACTCAGAAGTATCCCCTCATAGCCGGCTTTTCACATGAATATATTGAGTACATGCAAGGTGGAAGATGGAGGGCATCCTTCAGACCGCTTAATGATGCGATAATGGCTGGGAGAATTCGCGGGGTTGTTGGCCTTGCAGGCTGTGATAATCCCAGGGTTACTTCGCAGGGTGTTCATCGTTTTCTGGCGATTGAATTGATAAAAAATGACGTACTTATAGTCTCAACAGGTTGTGGCTCTGCTGCTTGCGGAACTGCAGGATTTCTCACACCAGAGATGGCACTGGAGAATGCAGGTCCGGGGTTAAAAGAGGTTTGCGAGGCAATAGGGATTCCCCCAATTCTTCACCTTGGTGCCTGTGTGGATAATTCAAGGATTCTGACAATAGCGACAGCGATGGCAGCAGAGGGTGGTCTTTCTGATGAGATTGGGGGTATGCCTGCTGTCGGTATTGCGCCGGAGTGGATGTCTGAGAAGGCAATTGCAATAGGATGCTATTTTGCTGCATCAGGTGTCCCTGTAATTTTTGGTGGAGAATCTCCTGTCGAAGCGAGTGAGGAAGTAACAAGGCTTATGACAGAGGTCTGGTTTGAAAGATTTAAAGGTTCCCTTCACTTCGAGCCTGACCCTGAGAAAATACTGAGCCTTGCCCTTGATTATATAGATAGGGCAAGGGAAGCACTTAAACTCAGAAAGTATGAACCAGGCAAGTTCGGTGCCGAGCGGGTTCTTATGGATATGGCTGCAAGACGAGAAATTGAGAGGGCGGCAAAACCACATTTAGGTTTATAGCAGAATTACAACCTCCCTATCCCCTCCTTGGTAAGGAGGGGACAAAGGGAAGGTCGGAGGTTTGATGAAGGTAGAGGAGATCGATGCTGCAGAACAGATGGGTGAGGTAGGTCGAATACTTCTTGAACGTAATAGGAAAAAGGGAATCCTGATACATACCCTGCAGGCAATACAGGAGGACAATGGTTATTTGCCTGAAGATGTATTAAGGAGACTTTCGAAAAAACTCGATCTCCCACTTGCTGAAATATACAGTGTAGCGAGTTTTTACAAACAATTTCATTTTTCACCGAGGGGGAGAAAGGTTGTCAGGGTATGCATGGGTACAGCATGTTATGTCAGGGGTTCTAAAAAAGTCCTGAGCACACTCGAGGAAAGATTCAACATTAAGGCAGGAGAAACTACCGAAGACCTTGCGATGACGTTAGAAACTGTTGGTTGTATTGGGTGCTGCGGCCTTGCACCCGTTTCCACTGTAAATAAGAATGTTGTAGGTGAGATTGGGTCAAAAAAATTGAATGAATTAATAAAGACTATAAAGAGGGATAAGGATGGAGAGGCTAAAGAACATAAAGGATCTTAAGGATCTGAGATCAGTTCTAAGCAGAGATATCTTCAGGCCAGATAAAGACAGGGTCAGGATTTGCTGTGGGACGGCATGCACAGCTACCGGCTCAAGAGATATTGTCAGGGTATTTGAGGATGAGATTTCAAAAAAGGGCATGGAGATGGAAATTGTTAAGACAGGTTGCCAGGGTCTGTGTCAGAAGGGCCCTGTGATGAAGGCAGAACCATATGGCTATTTTTATCAGAGGGTCAAACAAGACAATGTGAAGGAAATTATTTCCACTACCTATTCAGCAGGTTTCCCTGTGAGAAGCCTCCTTTACAGAGGCACTTTTCTTGAGGAACCTATTGAAGTGATGGAAGAAGTACCGTTTTATAAGAAACAGATGAGAATTGCACTTAGGAATAACGGAAGAATAGACCCCTGTAATATCTATCATTACATTGCTGTTGGTGGCTATAGCGCTACTGAAAAGATGTTTTCCTCCATGAGCCCAAAACAGGTGATTGAGGAGGTAAAAAATTCAAACCTCAGAGG
>JAOUJR010000220.1 GCA_029883145.1 Nitrospirota bacterium | reverse complement strand
ATACCGCAGTTGACTGTATCCCTTGCATTAATCATTGGTGTCATAATAGGAATTATTTCGATAATCGGTGATCTTGTGGAATCAATGTTCAAACGCGATGCAGGTGTGAAAGATTCAAGCTCTCTCATACCAGGACATGGAGGGATATTGGATAAAATGGATGGGGCATTGTTTGCAGGACCGGTACTCTATTGGATGTTAATAGTCATAGGAATGATAGAGAAATAACGTTATGAAGCGACTCACGATACTTGGTTCAACAGGTTCCATTGGGAGAAATGCCCTCGATATAATCTCGCACTTCAGAGATCGGTTTAAGGTTGTTGTACTGACCGCAGGGAGTAACATTGACCTTCTTGAACGACAGATAACGTCTTTTTCTCCTGAGGTTGTTGCAGTTGCCGATGAGGCAGCAGCGGGTGAATTGCAAAAGAGAATCGATAAACATAATGCTCCGCACATACTCTCAGGTGCACATGGGATAATGGAAGCTGCGAGTTACGGAGATTCAGATTTTGTCCTCTCTGCGATTGTCGGAGCCGCAGGGCTTGTTCCGACGTTGTCGGCTATACGCTCCGGAAAGACCATCGGGCTTGCAAATAAGGAAGCACTTGTGATGGCAGGAAAAGTGCTGACTGATGAGGCAAAAAAATATGGAGTAAGAATTCTACCGGTGGACAGTGAGCATAGCGCAGTGTTACAGTGCATTGAAAGGCATAGAGAATCTGAGGTGAGACGGATTATTCTTACAGCCTCAGGAGGGCCATTTTTAGGTAAAAGTCTTGATGAGTTGAATAATGTGACCCCTGAAGATGCGCTGAAACACCCTAACTGGAGTATGGGAAAGAAAATAACTATAGACTCTGCAACTCTTATGAACAAAGGGCTTGAGGTAATCGAGGCTCACTATCTGTTCGGCATTGAACCGGAGAGGATAGATGTACTCATCCACTCTCAGAGTATCGTGCATTCTATAGTTGAGTTTAATGACAGAAGCTGTATTGCGCAGCTCTCGTTACCTGATATGAAAGGGCCGATTGCATATGCGCTTTCTTACCCCGAAAGACTTGTTGATGTCATACAGGGACTTGACCTTGATAAAATTGAATCTCTTACATTTAAAAAACCAGACCATGAATGCTTCCCGTGTCTCTCTTATGCATACATGGCTCTAAGGGATTATGGCACAATGCCTTCTGTGCTTAATGCAGCAAATGAGGTTGCTGTCTATTCATTTCTCAAGGGTATGCTCAGATTCACCGAAATACCCCTTGTAATCAAAAAAACAATGGACCAGCATGTCGTATCGTCTCACACAGGAATAGATGATGTCATCAAGGCTGACAGGTGGGCAAGAAGAAAGGCAGAAGAAGTTATAAAGTCATTGGGGAAATAGGTTTCTTAAGGAATAAATAGTTATCGAATAATTAATCGTACAGGAGATAGAGAAATGACATTTTTATACGCATTATTACTTCTTGGCATACTTATATTTGTGCACGAATTCGGACACTTCCTTGCAGCAAAGCTCTTGGGCGTGAGGGTCCTGAAATTCTCCCTCGGTTTCGGGCCTGCGCTTCTCAAAAAGAAATATGGAGATACCGAATACCTCCTGTCATCAGTCCCTCTTGGTGGGTATGTGAAGATGCTCGGTGAGAGTTTAGAAGAGGAGCTTAAAGAAGAAGAGAAACTTATGGCATATAATTACCAGCCAGTGTGGAAGAGGTTTTTCATTGTATTTTCAGGGCCGCTCTTTAATTTGGTGTTTGCCGTATTTATCTTTTTCTTCATTTTTTTGCATGGACTCCCTGTCATGCTTCCCGAAGTTAAAGATATAGTGCCTCAATCGCCTGCTGAAAGAGTAGGGATTATGAAGGGTGATACTATTATTGCCATTGACGGTTCCCCAGTAAACCAGTGGGACGAGATGACAAAGATTATCCATAATAGCCCTGGCAAGGAACTCAGTGTTGAAATTAAAAGGAGTAACGAGGTTATAAAAATATCGGTTACTCCGGAGAAAAAGACAATAAAAGATATCTTTGGTCAAGAAAAAGAAATCGGAATAATAGGGATAACTCCTTCGGGTAAAACCTTTATGAAACAGCAAGGGCTTTTTCAAGCCGTGAATAACGCAATCCAGAGGACATGGGAGGTTTCAGTATTAACGCTCGTCGCTATTGTAAAACTTATTCAAAGGGTAATTCCTGCGGATACCATAGGGGGACCCATACTCATCTTCCAGATGGCAGGTGAACAGGCATCCCTCGGCTTTTTAAATTTTTTTGTGTTTATGGCGGTTATTAGTATTAACCTCGGAGTATTGAACCTTCTCCCTATCCCGATTCTTGATGGCGGACATGTATTGTTTCTTGGAATTGAGGCAATCAGGAGAAAACCATTAAATGAGAAATTCATTAAAGTTACCCATGGAGTTGGTCTTGCCATAATCATCCTCATAATCACTCTCGCAACCTATAATGATATCATGAGGTTAATTACAGGCAAAACCATTCCATGAAACCAGCGACCATAAAAACACAGGTTTCATCAGGTGGCATTATATTCAGAAAAAATAATGACATGATAGAGATTGCCCTTGTATCGGTGAAAGATGGTAAGGTCTGGTGTCTTCCCAAGGGAATTGTGGACAAGGGCGAGAGCCCTGAAGAAACTGCGGTAAGGGAGGTATCAGAAGAGACAGGACTTAAAGGAAGAATCATCGAGAAAATTGGAGAGACAAAATACTGGTATTACATAAAAGAGGGGAATATGAAATGCAGGAAGACCGTGCATTTTTTTCTCATGGCGTATGAAGGTGGAGACGTGGCAAATCACGACTGGGAGGTTGACAGTGCCTCCTGGTTCCAGATTGACGAGGCGATAAAGAAAGCCAATTACAAGAATGAAAAGGGATTGTTAGAAAAAACAAAGAAAATATTAATGCAAAATGAGAATGCCGTCTTATAAACAACTATACTCATTTGTCATCCCGAGCGAAGCGAGGAATCTCGTAGTGAGATTGCTTTGTCCCGATCCCGAAAGCATTCGGGACGGGATTCGCAATGACAATTGCTATCGCTGGATTAGAGAGAATATAATTATATGAAAAAAATAGTAGACTGGAATGAACTTAAAGGGGTTGTTGACAGGTTTAAAGCCAGTGGGAAGAAGATAGTCTTCACCAACGGCTGCTTTGATATTATCCATATAGGCCATATAAGGTATCTCAAAGAGGCAAAGACACTCGGAGATATGCTTGTTATAGGGCTAAACTCAGATAGTTCTGTATCTAAAATAAAACCAAATAGGCCGGTCAACCCCCAGAATCATAGGGCAGAAGTCTTGTCTTCTCTCGAGATGGTTGATTATGTAACTTTATTTGATGAAGAGACTCCCTATGAATTAATCAAATTCCTGCAGCCTGATATACTCGTGAAAGGTGGTGACTGGAAGAAGGAAGAGATTGTTGGTTCTGATATTGCCAGAGAGACGTTCAGCCTTCCCTATGTTGAAGGTGCATCAACTTCGGAGATAATAGAAAGAATAAAAAGGATGAATTTATAATCTCTCTCTTACGGTTATCGTTTTTTCGTGTGCCTCTAAGCCTTCGATAGCTGCAATTGTTTTTACGGTTTTTGCGAGTTTCATAAATCCATTTTTTGTAAACCATAAAAGACTCGAGCGTTTTACAAAATCATATACTCCGAGTGGTGATGAAAACCTTGCTGTTCCACCTGTAGGAAGGGTATGGTTCGGGCCTGCTGAA
>JAOUJR010000219.1 GCA_029883145.1 Nitrospirota bacterium | reverse complement strand
TTATAAGCTCATCTTTTAAAAGCCTTAACTGGCCTTTTACACTGGTATCATACATAGTGCTTCCCACCTTGACGAGAACCCCGCCAAGGAGAGAAGGGTCAATCACATACTCTATGTCAACAGACTTGTCTATCAGTTTCTCCAGAGATGACCTAAGCCTGTTATCGTAATCTTTGCCTACCTCAATCGGTGTCATCACCACTGCCTTTGCCCTTTTCTTCTTTTCAAGATAGAGGCTTATTGCTATCCTGATAATCTCTGAAAGCTGGAGAATGAGCATAATTTCAGACAGGTGAACAACAAATTTTACTATGTTATCAGAAAGCTTTAACTTTGCTGCAATCTGTTTTATAACCGCTTCTCTCTCCTCTAAGGAAAACTGAGGATTCGCAAGCAGGTTTTTAAATTCTTCAGTTGTGACCATAAGATCATTTATCATTTGGAGCTCACGAAGAGCCTGAGGTGCATTTTCGATGCCGACGGTATCAAGTAATGCCTTCGCGTATCTCTTTGCCTCCTTCACTCTTATCACTTACTTCCCCCTATCTTTGCAATGGATTCTCCGAGAAGTTTTTCTTGCTCCTCTTTTGTCAACTTTTCTTTAAGCTTTTTCTCTGCGAGTTCTATCGCGATCTCAACTGCCTCTGCCTTAATCGCCTCTTTTGCATGCTTGAGTTCATACTCTATATTTGCTTTTGCCTGCTCTAATATCTTCTCTCTGAGTTTGTCGCTCTGCTCTATAAGCCTTTTCTGCTCATCTTCGCCAGTGGCTCTGGATGCAGAGAGAATTTTTTCTATCTCTGTATCTTTTGTCTTAAGCCTTTCCTCTACCTCCTGAAGTGCTTTCTGTGCAAGCTCTTTTGCCTCCCGAGCCTCTTTAAGGGTTTTCTCTATCATTTCTGTTCTCTGTCTCAAAAATGCCATGAACGGTTTTTTCGCAAAAATATAAAGCAATGCGACTATAATTCCAAAATTAATAATCTTCCAGAAGTAATCTTTCCACCAGGGAGTGTGAGCTTCTTCTGCTCCGCCACTCACCGCAAAGGCGATAGATGCAAATGTAAAATTCAAAATACAGAATATAAATAAAGTGAGAAATTTTTTACTTTTAACGTTGTCCGCAATAACGGATGAACTTTGAACTTTTTTCATACCTTTACCAACTTTCTTACAATTTCGTCGGAGAACTTATCAACCTCAGCCCTCAAGGCTTTCCTCGCCCTTTCTGCCTCAGACCTGAGATCCGCCTTGGCTTTTTCGAGTAATTCTGATGCCTCGGCATCAGCTTTTGTAACAACATCTCTCTGTTTTTGAAGACCCTCAGCCCTGAATGTGTCAAAGATTTCTTTTGCCCTGTTTCTCGCTTCAGCGAATGATTTATTCAAATTAGTGATGCTCTCTTCTCTTCTATTTGCTATATTCTTCGCGTCATCGAGGGAGCCCTTCACGGTATCTTCTCGTTCTTTGAAGAGGTTTAAAAGAGGTTTAAAAAGAATCTTATTTAAAATAACTATCAATATAAAGAAGTTTACAACAAGAACAAGAAAGGTCCAATTAATATCTAACATGTTACACCTTCTCCTGGGGCAGTTTAAAAAAGCATTGGAAGCATATCACAGCATAAAAAAATTTGTCAAGAGATTTTATTAATAAAAAAAGTTTTTTTAATAAATTTTAATTTTAGGCACTTATTGGCAGGTGGTGATGAGTGCAGCTTCTTGTGGTACAATACGCTTGTGTTCTCAGAAAAACTCAAGATTTTAAAAGAAAACAGGCTATTCAGGGAAATAAAAGATCGAGAATCTCCACAGGGTCCGAGAATAAAATTTGCCGGTAAGGAGTATCTGAACTTCTCATCTAATGATTACCTTGGTCTTGCAACCCATCCTTCTATAATTGATAAGGTAAAAAGATCTCTGGATGATTATGGGTATGGCTCTGCTGCTTCCAGACTTCTCAGTGGAGGGAGCATTCTCCACAAAGAGCTTGAAGACAAAATTGCAAAATTTAAAGACACAGATGCCGCCCTTATTTTCAATTCAGGTTATGCTGCAAATACAGGCATTATACCCATAATCACAGATGAGCAGACTGCACTATTCAGTGATGAACTTAACCATGCAAGCATCATTGATGGATGCAGGATGAGTAAAGCAGAGGTACTGATATACAGACATAAGGATTTGTCTTATCTCGAAGAACTCATAAGAAAAAAGATTGCAAAGAGAAAAGTTGTGATCACAGATACAATATTTAGCATGAATGGAGACATTTCTCCTTTAAATGATATTTATGGAATATGTAAGAAAAATAATGCACTACTCTATTTAGATGATGCACATGGCACAGGCGTACTTGGGAATGGCAAAGGCGCACTTTCACATTTCAATATTCATCCTGAGCCGTGGATTATTCAAATGGGAACACTTTCAAAGGCAATTGGTTCTGTTGGTGCATTTGTTGCAGGGAGTTCTGATGTTATTGAGTGGATATTAAATAACGCAAGAAGCTTTGTATTTTCTACAGCCCTTCCCTCATGCGTTATCGCAGCATCTACAGCTGCATTGGAAATAATAGAAAAAGATTCTGACTTAATAAAAAAACTCTGGGAAAACAGAAAAAAAATAGTTCAGGGCATTAAAGATATTGGATATGACATCATGGGAAGTGAGTCACCTATTATACCGATAAGGACAGGTACTGTGGAAAATACCCTGCGAATATCACAATATTTATATGATAAAAGGATTTACGCACCAGCGATAAGACCACCAACGGTAAAAGAACCAAGGATAAGAATAACAGTGACCGCTTCCCATACTAACGAAGATATTGAAAGACTCATCAATGTACTCAAAGATATGCGGGCATCAAAGTAGGCTTCTTATGGGACGTTGCAATATATACATTGTACCGAAATAAACAATAACCAAGCACTGATAACCAAAATTGGAATTTGGTCATTGGAATTTATTTGATGTTTGGGATTTGATTATTGGATTTTTAAATCTGGAGGATTTTTGCAAAAAGGTTTCTTTATAACTGGCACTGATACAGGTGTTGGGAAAACAATAATTACTGCGGCATTAATAAAAGCCATCAAACATCTCGGGTTAAAGGCATGCGCGATGAAGCCGATTGAGACGGGATGCCTGAAATCAAAGGTCAAAGTTCAAAGTTTAAACTTCAAAGACAAAGATGAAGTATTACTACCGTCTGACGGAATATTTTTGAAAGAAATAGCAGGCATGGATGATTCCATAGATTTCATTGTTCCGATTCGCTTTAAAAATCCCCTTGCTCCTTTGCCCGCATCTGAGAGAGAAGGGATTTATGTTGATTTTGAAAAAATAAAAAAAGCTTATAGGTACCTTTCAAAAAAATATGACGCTGTTGTGGTTGAAGGAATCGGTGGGTTATTCGTGCCAATTACAAGAGATTACTTTGTCCTTGACCTCGCAAAAGACTTTGGACTGCCACTCATAGTTGTCTCAAGGCCAGGTCTTGGCACAATCAACCACACGATGCTTACTATTAATTATGCGATAAAAGAAGGTCTTCATGTTGCAGGGATAATTATTAACTATAGCCATAAGTCTAAAGGCACACTTGCTGAAGATACTAATCCAGAGGTCATTAAACAGATCAGCCCTATTCCGATTATAGGGATTTTCCCTTATCTTGAGAATTTAGAAAACGATACCATCGAAAAGGCAGCAAAAAACCTTGATATCGAGATAATCAAGAAATATCTCGAAATCTGTTTTCTAAATTAGTCTTGAAT
>JAOUJR010000217.1 GCA_029883145.1 Nitrospirota bacterium | reverse complement strand
TCAGAATGTAAGCAGTGACGGAAAGGCCACTGATATATCCTTCACTGTCCCCAAGACAGACAGCAAGAAGGCATTGAAAATCACTGAGGGGATTGTTGCTCAACTCGGCGCAAAAGGGGTTGACCTCAGGGAAGATATCGCAAAGGTTTCTATTGTTGGTGTTGGCATGAGGACCCATTCAGGTGTCGCAGCAAAGATGTTTGAAACACTCGCAAAGCACGGCATTAACATCTTAATGATAAGCACATCCGAAATAAAAGTTTCCTGTGTGATTGATTCAAAATTTACAGAGCTTGCTGTCAGGGTATTACATGATGCGTTTGAGCTGGGAGAAGGTAAAAAAGAAAAGGTAAAACCGAAACGTAAAATTACCTTGAAGAAAAATTAATCTGAGAAAAGGCTAAAATATACCTATGCGACAAATTGAAATATATGATACCACATTGAGGGATGGAGCCCAGACAGAAGAGATTGCTTTTTCTGTTGAGGACAAACTCCGTATCACGGCAAAGCTTGATGAGCTTGGAGTACATTATATTGAAGGAGGCTGGCCCGGCGCTAACCCAAAGGATATTGACTATTTTAAAAAAGTAAAGAAACTCAAACTCAAAAAATCAAAGATTGTTGCATTCGGGAGCACTCACAGGCCAAAACACAAGGTTCATGAAGATACGCTGATAAAGGCACTCCTCGATTCAAAGGCAAAGATTATCACTATATATGGAAAAACCTGGGACTTTCATGTAAAAGAGGCATTAAAGATACCACTCGATGAGAATCTCGATATCATACATAACTCGGTCGCTTATCTTAAGAAACACGTTGAAAAGGTCATTTTTGATGCAGAACATTTTTTTGATGGGTATAAGAGTAATCCCAAATTTGCAATAAAATGCCTTCTCGCTGCGGAGTCTGCAGGTGCAGATTGTATTGTGTTATGTGATACAAACGGAGGATCACTTCCTATCGAGGTGAAAAATATTGTAAGTAATGTGGGAAAAAGTATCCGTAAACCTCTGGGTATCCATGCACATAATGATTCGGATTGTGCTGTTGCAAACTCGGTAGTTGCAATCGAAAGTGGTGCATCTCAAGTCCAGGGTACAATTAATGGTCTGGGTGAGAGATGTGGCAATGCAAACCTATGCTCAGTGATTCCAAATCTTCAGATAAAGCGCGGAATGAGATGCATCAGTCCAGAGCAGCTCCGAAGGCTGAGGGATGTCTCACGGTTCGTGAATGAGATCGCAAATCTGAGACATTTCAAGAGACAGCCCTTTGTTGGAGACAGTGCCTTTGCGCATAAAGCCGGCATGCATGTGAGCGCAGTGAGAAAAAAACCTGAAACATATGAACACCTGAGACCTGAACTTGTGGGGAATTCACAGAGGGTCTTAATATCAGACCTTGCAGGGAAGAGTAATATTTTAAGAAAGGCAGAGGAATTCGGAATCCGGCTTGACCCTGATTCTCCTCAGTTACAGGATATAGTCACTTCTTTAAAGAATCTTGAGAATGAAGGATTTCAGTTTGAAGCAGCAGAGGCATCGTTTGAGCTCCTGATGAAGAAGTCTCTTGGCCTCCATAAGAGGTTCTTTGACCTGATAGGGTTCAGGGTTATTGTTGAGAAAAGAGAAGGTGACGAAGAGCCCATCAACGAGGTCACCATAATGGTGAAGGTAGGCGGTCGCACTGAACATACTGCAGCAACCGGAAACGGACCTGTGAATGCAATAGACAATGCCCTGAGGAAAGCGCTCGATAAATTCTATCCCGAGCTTAAAAATATAAAGCTCCACGACTACAAAGTCCGGGTCCTTACCGCAGGCATAGGCACTGCTGCAAAGGTAAGAGTACTTATTGAGTCAGGTGATGAGACAAAACGGTGGGGTACTGTAGGGGTATCAGAGAATATTATCGAGGCATCCTACCAGGCACTTGTTGACAGCATAGAATACAAGCTGCTTAAAGATGGACGGTAAACAGTGATGGAAGTAAAAGAAATAAGAGCAAAGGAACTAAACGCTGAGAAATTTATCAATGAACAGATAAGAAAAATATCAGAAACAGTTGGTAATGGTTCTGCGATTAATGCATTATCCGGTGGCGTAGATTCTTCAGTGGTCACATTGCTGGGACACAAGGCATTGGGTGAAAAACTTACGACGTATTTCATAGACAGCGGGTTAATGAGACAAAGTGAACCTCAATCAGTTGTTTCACTTTTTGCAAAATTAGGTGTACCTGTCAAGTTAATTGATGCTCAAAAAGAATTTTTTGATGCTCTAAGAGGTATTACTGACCCTGAGAAAAAAAGAGAGGCAATTACACAGACATTTTATAAAAAGGTGTTTGGGAGGCTTGTTCATGAAAGCAACGCAAAGTTCCTCTTACAGGGAACGAATTTGACTGATATAGAGGAAACAGTGGCAGGAATTAAACGACAACATAATGTGTTTGAACAGCTTGGCATCGACCCTCACAAGGCATTCGGCTATAAGATCATCGAACCTCTGATTCAGCTTCGTAAGGATGGCGTGAGAAAGACCGCAAGAGCACTTGGTCTCCCAAAGTCTATCTCTCACAGAATACCTTTCCCGGGTCCTGCGCTTGCTGCAAGAGTCATTGGTGAGGTTACCCCGAGAAGAATAAAAGTGGTAAGAAAAGCAACCGCAATCACAGAAGAAGAGCTCTCAGCTACAGGAGCCTTTCAGTATCTGGCTATCCTGCATCATGACAGAGTCACCGGTGTACGGCATGGGAAAAGAGTGTTTGGCTTACAGATCGAAATTAGATGTTGGGACAGTATTGACGCAAGAATAGCCTCACCAACGAGATTATCTCATGAGATCCTTTGGAGACTGTCTGAGAGAATAACAGCCGAAATTCCTGAGGTAGTAAGTGTGACATATAACATAACCACAAAACCACCGTCAACAATAGAAGCGATTTAACGTTTCAGCAAAAAACAGAATAAATGCTTCGTCTATCTGTCATTGCGAGCACCTGAGGGTGCGAAGCAATCTCTTACAAAAGAAGCGAGATTGCTTCGTTTTACTCGCAATGACAATTCTTATCAACTGGTTTTGGGAATAAGATTACTTAACTATCTCCAGAAAGAATGCCCTCATCGCCCTATAAGAGTTCTTTATCTTTTGTAATAACCCGTGTCAGGATTTTCCAAAACCGTATATGTTAAAATTAAAAACTATGGAAGAGGTTGGTGTGATTAAGAGTATTGAGGGTCTTACTGCAAAAGTGAGTGTGCCAAGAAAAAGTGCCTGTGATGGTTGTACCGTAGACATATGCAAACCTGATGAGCAGTCCATGGAAATTGAGGCATTGAATCCTATCAAAGCCAGAGTTGGGCAGAAGGTTAAGATAGTGATGAAACCTTATACCTTTTTAAAAGGTTCAATAATTGTGTATGGAGTTCCTGCCCTTGCCCTGATAATAGGTGCTGTTATAGGAAAGGAGGTACTCAGTCATTATTTTAAAGAGGCTGATCCCGATATTCTTTCTGCCATCTTTGGATTTGGTGCGTTTGTCATCTCTTTCATAGTGATAAAGTTATGGAGTAGACGGTTAGAAAAAAAAGTAGAGTTAAAGCCGGTTATTGAAGAGATAGTAGAATAGCAAATTATGAAAGATGAGGGAGGAAGGATGAAAAATGAAGCAGAAAATTGATTCTTTCTTCATCCTTCATAATTCATACTTCATAAAATTTTTATACAGGGGGATTTATGGCAAACCTTGAAGCGGACAAAATACGTAATGTTGCAGTG
>JAOUJR010000218.1 GCA_029883145.1 Nitrospirota bacterium | reverse complement strand
CCTTGATTTTTTTCTCGAGGAGATCAAGGTTGTGGATGCGCTGGCCGCCGCCGATGATTTCTCCGAATCCTTCTGGAGCGATCATGTCCACACCCAGGACAACCTCCGGTCGTTCCTCATCCGGCTGCATGTAAAAAGCTTTGATCTTAGCCGGGAAGTGCGTCACGATGATGGGAAGGTCGTATATCTCGGACAGGAGAGCTTCATCCGGAGCGCCAAAATCATCCCCCCATTCCATCTTCGACCCTTTTCCTTTGATCATGCGGAGAGCATCATCGTAAGTGGTCCGTGGAAAAGGTCTTTTAATCGCTTCCAGGGGCTTGGTGTTCCTTTCCAGGATCTCCAGCTCTTTTTTTCTTTTCTCCAGTATCCGCTCCACCAGGAAAACGACGAGGTCTTCTCCGAGCTCGATGATGTCGTCCAGGGTGGCAAAGGCGACTTCCGGCTCCACCATCCAGAATTCAATCAGGTGTTTTCGTGTCTTGGATTTTTCCGCCCTGAAAGTTGGGCCGAAACAGTAGACTTTGCCGAAGGCCATGGCTGTGGCTTCGTTGTAGAGCTGGCCGCTCTGGCTCAGGTAGGCCTTCTGGTCGAAGTACTCGGTTTCAAAAAGAGTGGTGGTTCCCTCGCAGGCGCTGGGAGTCAGGATCGGAGTGTCCATTAAACGAAAGCCCCTGCCATCGAAAAAGTCGCGGATGGCTTTGACCAGCTCGGCCCTGACCTGAAGCAGGGCGTGCTGTTTTCGCGATCGGAGCCACAGATGGCGGTGTTCCATCAGGAAAGGCGTGCTGTGTTCCTTGGGAGTAATCGGGTATTCTTGGGCCATCTGCAGGACGTCTATCTCTCCTATATCGATTTCGAATCCACCCGGAGCCCTTTTATCTTCTTTGACCAGGCCCCGGACTATGAGTGAGGATTCCTGGGTCAGGGAATCGAATTTCTTGAAGAGCGGGTGGTCTTTTTCAGGCTTGAAGATGGTTCCCTGGATGATTCCTGTCCCGTCCCGGATAAGAAGGAAACGTGCCTTGCCGCTTGACCGCTTGTTATACACCCATCCCCGGAGCTCAACATCCCGGTCCTTAAACTGAGCGATGTCTTCGATGTAAACCCATTTCATTTCTGGAAAATTATAAGAGATAAAAGCGCGGAGGTCAAACCATTTGATATCTCAGCGAAGCATTCCTCTTTCTGCGATATGGGAAACACCTGGCATGACGGATAAATGTAGCGCCGATTCCCCTCCGTCCAAGCCAAGACCCTCCCACCCGCCGCCATGGGCTTTGGATGGAAGGAAATCGGCGCTGAAGTAAATCCTAACTCTATAGTTTACTGTCACGAAAATAGAAATGGTTAAGTTCTAAGCTATTCCTACATCAGTAATCCCAAATCACCACTTGAATTTCATTTGAGTAGCTAGAATATCCAATTGGATTCCAAGCTCTTACTCGATACCAATAAGTTTCACCTAGCTGAAGATTCTCATCAAAATACCAGGATACATTTTGCATCGTTCCGCCAATTTCCTCCCAAATGGGAAAGCTAAAAGATTTTCTTTCAATAATAAAATTGAGTTCATTATTTGAACTATCATACCAAGAAAGCTGCACACCATCTGGCGGGCTTGGGGAACGTGCCCATAGTCCTGTTGGCGTTGCTGGTGTAGCGGCTGGGATTGTAGTGTTTATTATGTTTGAAAAAGAAGAATTCCCTGCGAAGTTGAAAGCTCTTACTTTGTAGTAATGAACAACGCCAGCAGTAGCAGTTTTGTCATAATAAGAAGCAAGATTGTCTCTCTGGCTTCCTAAAGTTGAATAGTCACCTTCGCCTGCTTTTTTTCTTTGGAGTTCGAATCCAGCTTCATTGTTAGAGTTGTCCTGCCAACCTAGATTTATCTGGCTCCAACCAGTGGGCCAAGCATTCAGACTGCTGGGAGCTGCACTTGGTGGAGAGGAGTCATAAATGGCCTTATAAGCATTAAGTCGGGCCTCTATAACTGTTTTGTTTTCAAGTGAACTTAAATGGTCATTATTTTCCATTATTCTTTTTTTTGCTGTCTGCCATTTCAGTAAGGGACACTTACCCCATAGCAATGCAGTTACTCCTGCAACATGAGGAGCTGCCATTGATGTTCCACTTTTATATGTCCATGTACCAGATAAATAAGTGCTTAAGATATTCACACCTGGGGCCCCGATATCAACAGAAGTTTGTCCGTAATGGGAATCATAATCTAAACCATTATTTATGTTAGTAGAACAGACGGAGATTATGTTGTCATTTGGAAAGGAAGCGGGATATAAAGGCTTTTGGTCATTATCATACCAATGAAAGTTAGAGTAATTGCCCGCGGCAGCTATAAAAAGTTTACCACCGCTACCGTACTCCCAATTTCTTGCCCTGCTTATAGCCTGGGCTAAAGCGCCTTTATATTCGTCCCCTATCGCCCAGCTGTTGTTAGATAAATGAGCACCATTAGCTGTCGAATAATCTATTGCATGGATTGCATCTACATAATTAAGACCATACTCGTCGCCGATTTTAAGAGGCATTATTTTTACAGTCCAGTTTACTCCAACTATTCCTATCTCATTATTTGCTATAGCTCCTATTATTCCGGCCAAATGGGTTCCATGTCCCATTGTATCATTTGGATCAGGATCATTATATTTAAAATCATATCCGTAAACATCATCAATGTATCCATTGTTGTCATCGTCATTTCCATTTCCTGGAATTTCATCCTCATTTATCCACATATTCCCCTCTAAATCATCATGATCATAGTCGACTCCAGTATCTATTACAGCTACGATGATATTAGAGTTTCCCGTTGAGATATCCCAGGCGTAAGTTGCATCAATATCTGAGCCATAATCATTTTTCAACGCCCATTGTTCATCAAATCTTTCATCATTTTCTGGTTCTGTTTCAATGAAATATCCTATGGAATTTTTCTCTGCAAATTCAATATTTGGATCTTTGCTCAGAAGCTCTATAGCTTTTTCTGTGCCAATAGATTCGGGAACTTTTATGTGTAAAAGGTATGGATCTAAACGAAATGACCTGAGTGATACATCACCAGGCTCCCAGGCAGATGTACTTAATTCATCTTTAAGATATGTAAATATTTTCCCTTGAATTGAGCTAATTACTGCCCGAATGATAACTTTATTGACATTTGGCTTGAATTTTACTACCACTTCATTAGGAACATATCTTTCATTACTCATAATTTCTTGTTTAACAGAAGCAGAACCACTCTCAACATAAAAAATGATAAATAGAAGCGATAGACATGCAAAAATACTCAAAAATAGTTTTTTCATTTTATTCCCCCCTTTTTTTTAAGAAATTCCTTCAACTATTTTAATGCTTTTATTATCACCTCCTTAAAAAAGTCTCATTCTTATGCCTACCCTGAATGAAATTCCACTCAAATCCAAGCAGGCTTTTCTAACATTATCTACTTCCCTGAAGCTTCCTTCAGGTGGCTTTTCCCAAACTTCTAAATTCGCTCGGTATGCTCCAATGTCATAATCCCACATCGTAAAATAATAAAGGCTTCCCTTTTGCTCATAAATAATAATATTTCCACCTCCCCAATCGTACTCTATTTCCATTCTTCCAAACAAGTTAGACAATTTGACATACCTTCCTTCTACTTCTCCCACTAAGGCCAGCTTTTTTGTCAAATTGAACTCCAATACAATTCCACTATGTACACCCGAGCCTTCAATCGTATGAGCTTTCCAGTAATAAGTTTGCCAAAAAGTACCTCCAAGGGG
>JAOUJR010000216.1 GCA_029883145.1 Nitrospirota bacterium | reverse complement strand
CTCATGAGATAAGCAATCCCCTTACCTCTGTTCTCACATTTTCAAATTTAATGCTTGAACAGACACCAGAGGATGGCCCTAATCGTGAAAGGTTAAAGATGATGGTACGGGAGACAGAAAGGGCGAGAGATGTGGTGAGACAACTTTTGAGTTTTGGAAGAGAGATTCCTATCAACCGTGTAAAGATAAACATTAATGAACCTATTACTGAAGTAATTAATTCTCTTGCTGCACAGGAGGTATTTAAAGATATCGAAGTGAGTGTGCACCTCTCGGACAATCTTCCAGAAATACATGTTGATCCTGCCCGGATAGGACAGGTAGTTTCAAATATATTTTTGAATGCTGTATACGCAATCACTCCGCCCGGCAGGATAGAGGTGTCAACACAGCTTGTGGAGAACCTCATCGAAATCGTTTTTTCTGATACAGGTTGTGGAATATCTGAAGAGAACATCGGCAGGATCTTTGACCCATTTTTTACCACAAAAGATAAAACTAAAGGAACCGGACTCGGCCTTGCAGTAAGTTATGGTATTATTAAAAAGCACGGTGGTGATATTGAGGTGCAGAGCACAGTTGGTAAGGGAACGACATTTATTGTGAGGTTGCCTGTAAATGGATAAATTCAAGGCGATTGTTGTCGACGACGAATTAAGTGTCTTAGAGGCTGTAAAGGCGATCCTCGAAACAGAAGGGATAGAGATTTTTACCACCCCCAGCAGCCTTAATGCCATTGAACAGATTAAGAGGGACAGCTACGACCTCATTATATCAGACATGAAAATGCCCGAGATGGACGGGCTTGAGCTTTACGAAAATGTCAGGGAAATTGCTCCGGACAGTATATTTATTATTATCACAGCATACGGAACGATTCAATCAGCTGTAGATGCGATAAAAAGAGGAATATACGACTATATTCCAAAGCCCTTTACACCTGATGAGGTTCGGATTCCTATAAGAAGAGCATTGGAAAAAAAGGTACTTGAAAGAGAAAATATTGCACTGAGAACACAGATAGAGGCAAGATACTCATTTCAAAATATCATTGGAAATAGCCCTGAAATGCATGAGGTATTCAGGATCATGAGACATGCAGCATCGAGCGAAAGTAATGTCCTTATTACAGGAGAAAGCGGCACAGGGAAGGAACTTGCTGCCCGGGCTATTCATAGTAACAGTGTAAGGGCACGAAAGAAGTTTGTGACTGTCAACTGCGGTGCAATCCCTGAAGGGTTACTTGAATCAGAACTCTTCGGACATGTGAGGGGTGCATTCACTGGAGCAGTTTCAGATAAGAAAGGGCTTTTAGAAGAGGCAGATAAAGGTACCCTTTTTCTTGATGAGATAGGAGAGCTTGCTCCAATTCTTCAGGTGAAACTCCTGCGAGTGTTACAGGATGGCGAATTTCTGAGGGTAGGTGACAATCAGCCTCGAAAGGTCAACGTGCGTGTTATCGCTGCCACAAACAGGGATCTCGAAAAAGCAATTGCTGAAAAAAAATTCAGAGAGGACCTTTACTATAGACTTAATGTAATACCAATAGAATTACCACCTTTAAGAAAAAAGAAAGATGACATTCCGCTTCTTATAGGTCATTTTATAGAAAAACATAAAGTGAAGGCTATGAGTAAGAACATTACAGGCATCTCTAAAGAGGCGATGCAGGCGCTCATTCATTATCATTTCCCTGGTAATGTGAGGGAACTTGAAAATGCAATTGAATATGCGTTGGCATTTACATCGAGTTCTATAATTCAAGTTGAAGACATGCCAAAATATATTTCAGAAGGCAAAAAACTGAGCGAAGAGGCGAAAACAATACCGTTAATGCCTCTCAGGGACGCAAAGGCACAGTTTGAAAGGAGTCTCATCACAGCTGCCCTCATAGAGTCAGGAGGAAATATTTCTGAAGCTGCAAGACTTCTTAATATCCATAGACAGAATCTTCAGCAAAAGATAAAACTGCTCGTAATCGATTTATCCTCTATATCCCCCTCAAAACAATCCTCATAAAAAATAACCTGCAGTAATATTTTGCACGTTCTCCCGCAGTATAAATACTGCATTTACAGTATAACCTGTTGAAATTATAAAGATATTTACCTGGCATGCTGCATGCTTCTTATTATAGAAACACTCAGATAAAAAGGAGGAAACAAAAATGAAAGTCTTAGTGGCATATGATGGAACACTCCACTCAAAGACTGCCCTGAAGTATGGGCTGGAGAAGGTAAAAGAAACCGGTGGTGAGCTTATAGCCCTTCATGTGTTTAATAGTAGCCTGCTCATTGATTATGATGCACTACCTTACGTAGAAGAGAGAGCAAAAAGAGAAACGATTCGGTGTCTGGAAGAAGCAAAGCTGATAATAAAGGAGGAAGGAAAAGGGACAAAAGCGTGCATCATCGAGACAGAAGGTAACCCTGAAGATGAGGTCATAAGGTGTGCAATCGAGGAAAATGTTGATTTGCTCCTATGCCCAACAAGATATCGCACCGTAGTGAAGACCTTTAAGAAAATGCTTAATGAAAGGGGACTTGAAACAAGTATCTATGCATATGGGAGCAGCCCTTATGCAACCGTTCCTTCGACGAAGTGACAAGGTGCGCTTCTCTTCCTCATACTTTGCAAAGAATATTATGGTGAGGAACTGAAAGGAACTATAAGAAAGGATAGAACACATGAAGGTCTTAATAGCATATGATGGGACATTACAGGCAAAGGTTGCCCTCAGGTATGGACTTGAGAAGGTGAAAGAGAATGGTGGTGAACTGATAGCCCTTCACGTATTCAATAGGAACTTGTTTATTCATTACGATGCGGTTCCTCGAGTAGAAGAGGTCGCAAGACGAGAGTCAGCTCGATATGTAAAGGAAGCAGAGATCATTATACGAGAGGAGGGCAAAGGTGTGAAGGCAAGCATCATTATGGAAGAAGGCGACCCTGAATCAGAGATACTGAGATATGCAGAAGCTGAACATATTAATGTATTCCTCTGTCCAACACACTACCGGTCTATAGTGAAGAAGTTTAGAAAAATTCTCAATGACAGGGTAGAAACAAGCATCTATTTCCATAAGAGCAGTCCATCTTCAGGTATCCCCTCTGACGGGGTGACCATTTATGCTGCCTCAACCCTCGATGTTCAAAAGGTTATCTGGTAAGCGACCTAAAGAGGACGCTCATGATACTGTTAACAACAGTGAGCGGGAATTATGTAATGCAAAGGTTAAAAGTTTCAGGAACGAGGTAGCGGTATTCAGACTGGTTTCGATAAAAAATATAAATGTACAAATTTGAGAGGTGGAGATGGAAAAACATAAAAAGGTAAAGGAGATGATGGTTGACATCTCTGAGTTTCCCCACATACCGTACTGGTTTACGATCAAGAAGGTGATTCAGATTATCAAGGCAACACTGCCCAAAGGTGATAAGAGTTTCCATCCTATAGGAATACTGGTGTTTGATGAACAATACAATCTTCTCGGGACATTGAGTCTCAGGGATATTCTCAAAGGGCTCGAGCCCAAGTTTTTGAAACCTATTACGGAGGCTCAGGTTTATGAAGGAGAAGAAACAGAGCTCGCGCTCATCTGGGATACTCTCTTTGATAGAGAATTCAGAGATCTCGCAGAGCATCCCGTCCGTGAGTTTATGAACTCTGTAGAATTTTTTGTCAATCCAGATGATCCAGTCACAAAAGCGGCATATCTGATGATTCACCACGAATTAATTTTCTTGCCTGTAATAGAGAAAAGAAGAAAGCTTGTAGGTGTCGTGAGG
>JAOUJR010000009.1 GCA_029883145.1 Nitrospirota bacterium | reverse complement strand
GAAAGAATCGGCTTGCAACAGGTGTGATAAGAACGTTTCAGAAAGTTATTTATAATTATTATAAAACACACCGGCGAGCCTTCCCCTGGAGAAATACACGTAACCCCTATCATATTCTTGTCTCAGAGATTATGCTTCAGCAGACCCAGACTGACAGGGTGATTAAGAAGTACACACAATTTGTTACTCAATTCCCTGACTTCTTCTCACTAAACCGCACACTACTTCAGGAAATATTACGACAGTGGCAGGGACTGGGATATAACCGTCGCGCAGTTGCACTGAAAAATATTGCCCGGATTGTCGTTGAGCAATTTCAAGGACGGCTTCCCTCTTCAGTGGAAGTGCTAATGACACTTCCAGGCATTGGAAAGGCTACTGCCTCAGCAATCACCGCATTTGCCTTTAATGCTCCAGCTGTTTTTATTGAAACAAATATAAGGACGGTATTCATACACTTCTTTTTTCAGGACAAACATACTATAAAGGACTGCGAGATTCTCCCCTTTGTTGAGAAAACACTTGATGCTTCAAATCCGAGGAGATGGTATTATGCACTTATGGATTATGGGGTAATGCTCAAGAAGCTCTATCCAAACATGAGCAGAAAAAGTGGTCATTACAGGAAGCAGACACCATTTAAAGGTTCAAACAGGCAGATGAGAGGGATGATTCTCAAGGCACTTACTGCTACGACAGATGCCTCAGAAAAGGAACTCATCCAGACACTTCACATAAGTGCGGAGCAAATCCGAAAGAATCTTATTCAACTTGAAAAAGAGGGATTTATTAAAAGAACAGGGAAACGATTTTCAATTGTATAACATATGTAAAGTTTATTAGAAACTATCATCTACTTGAATTTGTTTCATAGTAGGATGCATAATTAAATATTAAGTAGTACAGGATATTATTATGTTAAGGTGCGTACTCAGGGCAAAGATACATATCGCAACGGTTACAGAGTCAAATCTGTCATATGAGGGAAGCATTACTATTGATGAGGTAATACTCAAAAAGGCAGGAATACTCCCCTATGAACAGGTGATGATAAGTAACCTTAATAATGGGGAACGCTTTGAGACATACGTGATACCAGGAAAGAAAGGCTCAGGAGAGATATGTCTTAACGGGCCTACTGCGAGAAAAGGTATTGTGGGAGATAAAATTATAATCTTCAGTTATAGCTATATTGAAGACAGCAAAATAAAGCAATTCAAACCAAGGATAATTCTCCTCGACTCAGACAATAAAATCCTCAACGTAAAATAACCTGTCAGTGTAATTCTGGCAAAACGGAACGCAAGCCCGTCGCCATTGGCTATCCATTTTCCTGGGGGCTAATGGGGTCTGCACTTGAATTAACTTAACCAAGGTGTCGTATAAAAATTCTTTTCTGGTCTTCCCAGGCTAAACGGAGTTTTAAATAACGGTAAAATTTCTATTGACATGTAATCTTTACTTCTTTTATACTGAACATTAATTCACATGAACAGACGTTCAGGTATAGAGTCTAAAAAGAGAATCCTTGATGCGGCTATGGTCGTTTTCTCAAGGCAGGGCTATGCGAAGGCAAACATCAGGGAGATTGCGAAAGTTGCAGGCATAAGCGTGGGCGGCGTATATCTCTATTTTAAAAATAAAGAGGAACTCTACCTAAGTTTTATCAAGGACGGGATGAATGATATGATGCGGAAGACAGAGATGATCGTCGAATCTCATAGATCACCCATCAGGGCTCTCTACGATTTCCTCAAGGTGCATATCAATTCTGCAATCAAACATAGAGAACTTATTCTTGTACATGTAAGAGAGCTTGGATTTACGTTCGCCCTGGAACATAAAAGGCAATATATGAGAAACCAGCTAAGACTGGTTGAGAAGATTATTGACAGGGGTATTCGAACTGGTGAATTCAGGAGATGTAATGTGAAAGAGGTGGCGAAGATTATCATGGGGACGGTCAGAAGCGTTATGCTGTCAATGGCTATGGATAAAGATGTAATTGTGACAACAAAGGGATTGCATGATCTCATACTCAACGGTCTTTTAAGGAATAATAATCAACTGGCAGACAATAGGCGATAAGAAAAGGAAAAAAGGTGAAGAGAGTAGCATTCATCCTGCTCATAGTGATTTTATTTACAAGTCGAGTATATGCAGCGGAATACAGCCTCGAAGATCTTTACAAAATTGCTCTCGAACGCTCTGAACAGATCAAGATATCAGAAGAAGACCTTTATATTGCAGAAAGAGGTAAAGACAAAGTTACTGCAGCATTGCTCCCTACTGTTTCTGCCTTTAGCGATTATACAAAATTTAATAAGAAAAAATACGGTTCCCAAGATTCTCTTATTCAGCCAGAGAGTTCTATATCCTGGGGGCTTAGGCTTGACCAATCACTTTCATTGGGTGGCAGGGAATTTACTGCATTTAAGATATCAAAAGAGAACATCGAAAAAAGCAAACATGACCTTAACGCAGTAAAAGAAAACTATCTTCTTAATGTTTCCTCTGCCTATTATGATGTCCTGAAGGCAAAAAAAGCCCTTGAAATTGCCCATGCAAATAGTGAGAGGCTCACCAAACACAGGGATGCTGCAGCAACAAGACTCAAAGTTGGTGAGGTCACCAAGACTGATCTCCTGAGGGCACAGGCTGAGCTCTCCGGATCACAGTCAGAAGTAGTGAAGGCAGAAAACGGTTTAAAGCTTGCAAAGGCTGTACTTGCAAGGCTTGTTGGATTAAGCGAAGACTATGACATTAAGACAGTTGATTTCAAAATAGATAGTCTCGAGGAATTTGCACTGGGTACATTGTTAGAGGAGGCTGTAACGGAACGAGCAGAATTAAAATCTTTTAATCTTCAAAAAAGTATCGCTGAAGAACAGGTTAAATTTGCAAGAGGAGCATACTGGCCAACTCTTTCCATCCAGGGGGTGTATGCGAGAGCAGATGAGAATCCTGCAACAGCCTCGCTCATTAAAGAAGACATTTTCGGCACACTGAGTCTGACCTTTCCTTTTTTTGAGGGAGGCCTTCGCAGGGCAGAAGTGAGAGAGGCAGAAGCTAAGCAAAGGCAGGCAGAGTTAGCCATTGAGGATTTAAAGAAGTCAATTGCTATTGAAGTAGAAAATGCATATCTTGATTTTATGACACAGAAAGGTGTTCTCAAATCTCTCGAAGATCAGGTTAAGTTTGCAAGAGAAAATTTTAATTCGATCTCAAAGCAGTATGAATTTGGTCTGGCTCATAGCATAGATGTTATGGATTCTAATACGCTCTTGGTCACTGCGGAGAGACAATTCACAGATGCACAATATAACTATCAACTCTCTATTTTGAAGGTGGAAAAGGCAACGGGAACGCTATTGAAGACAGTAATCAGTAATCAGAAGAGGATAAATGCAATATATTTACAGGAAAGAAAATTTATTACACAAATGCGATGAAGTAGGACTTTTGTATAAATTCACAGGAGCGATTTCACGATGAAAAAAAATTCACTAACAATTGTTTTTTGCTGTCTACTATTTGCTGTTTTCTGTTTGCTATCTTTAAATGGATGTAAGCAGAAGGAAGTAAAGACAAATCCAGAAAAGGTTGTTAATGTGAGGGTTCAGCCTGCTGAGAAAAGGTCTCTCAGGCCATATGTGGAGACTATCGGAACATTGAATCCCAATGAGGAGGTTATTATAAGTGCTGAAGTGGACGGGATTTTGCGGGATGTAAGAGTTGATGAAGGAACGGTGGTTTTGAAGGGAATGGTACTGGCAATGATTGACGATATAGATTACAGTCTTGAGGTGAGAAAAGATGAGGCAGTGTTAAAGCAGGCAGAAGCGACCCTTGCAAACACCAAACTGGAATATAAGCGAAAAGAAGCCCTTTATAAAGAAGAGCTGGTGACAAAACAACAATTTGATGATGTATCAACAAGGCTTGCCCTTACAGATGCAGAGGTGGAAAGGGCAAAGGCTACCCTTTCTCTCGCAAGGGAGAAACTCAAAAAGACGAGAATATATTCTCGTCTTTCAGGTGTTATAAAGAGCAAGAAGGTTTCAGCAGGCGACTTTGTGAAGAACGGTACTAACCTATTTGTCCTTATCCAGAATAATCCTCTTAAGCTTAATTTTACTGTTACGGAAAAGGACGTGGGTAAACTAAAGATCGGTCAGGATGTTGTCTTAAAAGTAGATCCCCTTCCCGATAGGGAGTTTACAGGTAAAGTGAGCATTATCTATCCCAGTCTTGAGGAGAAGACAAGGACATTGCAGGTTGAGTCGCTTGTGCCAAATTCTCATGGACTGTTAAAACCAGGCCTCTTTGCACATGTCATACTTTACACAAGCACTGATAGAGAAACTATCCTTATACCTATTACCTCATTACTCTATGAAAGTGAGAAGATAAAGGTTTTCTTAGTCGAGGGTGACAGGGCAAAGGAGAGCTTTGTGAAAACAGGGAATAAATATGGCGAGATGATGGAGATAGTGGAAGGTGTAAAAGAAGGCGATCAGGTCGTTGTCACAGGTCAACAGAATCTTTTTGAGAATGCAAAGGTCCAAATACAATCGCCAGCCGCCAGCGACAAGTCAGCAGTCGGCAGTCGAGAGACAGAAGCCAAAAGCAAATAGTCATGAGTCGAGAGACAAAAAAAGGAAACAAATACTATGTGGTTAGCGAACACATCTATTAAACGTCCCGTATTTGCAACGATGGTTATCCTTGGACTTGTTGTCCTCGGTGTCGTCAGCTATCCAAACATTGGCGTTGATCTTTTCCCAAAAGTTGATTTCCCAATAGTGAATATCCAGACAAAACTGAAAGGTGCTGACCCCGAGTTTATGGACATTGACGTGACTGACAAGATCGAGGAGGCGGTTAATACCATCAACGGAGTAAAAACAATCACCTCCATGAGCATCGAAGGGATTTCCCTTGTCATTGTTGAATTTGTCCTTGAAAGGGATATAGAACTTGCAGTTCAGGACGTAAGGGAGAAGATTTCACTTATCAGGAATAAACTCCCTACAGACATAGAAGAACCCATTATAGAGAAGGTTGATCCAGATGCAAGGTCAGTTATCTGGTTGAGCCTGTCAGGTGAAAGGTCAATAAGAGAAATTTCGACCTATGCTGATGAGGTGTTAAAGGAACAGTTCCAGAAGATACCCGATGTCGGCGCTGTAAGAATGGCAGGACTCAGGCTAAGGCAGGTAAGAATATGGCTTGATGCGAATAAGCTCAGGGCGTACCAAATAACTGCCCAGGATGTATTGAAAGCCTTACAGCGTGAGAATGTTGAACTGCCTGGTGGAAGGATTGAGAGCAATACAAAGGAATATTCAATAAAAGTAAAAGGTGAATTCCCGAGGGTTCAGGAATTCAACGACCTCATTGTTGCGTATCATAATAACGCACCAGTCAGGGTCAGAGACGTTGGCAGGGCTGAGGATGGAATGGAAGAAAAGCGCTCCATTGTGAGGTTCAACGGCGTGACAGCCGTGGGGTTTGGAATACAGAAACAGTCAGGGACAAACACGGTTGAAGTTATCGATAGAGTAAAGAAGGAACTTATAAATGTAAGGAAGAACCTTCCGCCCGGATTGAAACTCGATATAGGTTTTGACCAGTCAGACTTCATAAAGCGCTCAATCAACCAGGTCCAGCACCATCTTATCTATGGAGGATTTTTTGCGACTCTGGCTGTTCTCCTGTTTCTTAAAAGTGTACGGGTTACCCTGATCAGTGCCTTAGCAATCCCTACATCAATCATTGCAACCTTTGCCATCATGAATGCCTTTAATTTTACATTCAATAATATGACCATGCTCGGCCTCTCTCTTTGCATAGGCATCCTTATTGATGACGCCATAATTGTCATAGAAAATATTCATAGACATATAGAAGAAGGCATGCAACCGAGAGAGGCTGCATCCTTTGCCACATCAGAGATCGGGCTTGCGGTTATGGCAACGACGTTTGCTATCGTTGCCATATTCCTCCCTGTTGCATTTATGAAAGGCATTATTGGAAGGTTCTTCCTGCAGTTTGCACTCACTGTCGTTTTTGCAATACTTGTATCCCTTTTTGTTTCTTTCACCCTGACACCAATGCTTGCATCAAGATACCTCAAAAGCCGTGAATCAGGAGTCAGCAGTCAGGCGTCAGTGAATAAAAAATACTCTCGACTCTCGAATCTCAGTTCACGACTATCAACTCTTCTTGAAGATTGGTACAAAAAAATAGAGGAATTATACCAGAAACTTTTAAGCATTGCCCTCTCTCACAAAGCACTTGTGTTGATTCTGGCAACAGGCATTTTTATCTTGAGCCTCTTTATGACCAGATTTCTTGGAAAAGAATTTATTCCATCAGAAGACCAGAGCCGGTTTATCGTCAGATTAGAAGCACCTGTAGATTATTCTGTTGATGAGATAGACAGGATGTTCCAAATCGCAGAGAATTATGTGAGGAGTATCCCTGAAGTGAAGACTGTCTTGTATGTCCATGGCCGCGGCAGGGCAGCAGAAGTAAATAAAGCTCGTTTGATTACAGGGCTTGTTCCAAAGTCAGAAAGGAAAAGGACTCAACAACAGATCATGTCAGATGTGCGGAAAAAGCTCAGACAGATGGTTCCCGGGCTTAAGGCGACTTCAGAGGATGTCTCGTTGATTGGCGGAGGAGAGAGGAACGTGCCCATCCAGTACAACGTAAGGGGTACTGACCTGAAAGGTCTGGATACATATACTCGCGAGATTTCTAACCAATTTTCTAAAATTCCCGGGATAGTGGATATTGACACCTCTCTTGAAACAGGAAAGCCTGAGCTCAGGGTATTTATAGACAGGGACAAAGCATCGGACCTCAATGTGGATATCGCCTCGGTTGCTGAGGCAGTAAACTTTCTCATTGGGGGCGAGGTTGATGTCACAAAATTCAAGGATACTTCAAAGGGCAGGAGATATGATGTGAGGGTCAGGCTTAATCCGGAGAACAGAATGAATCCCGATGACATAGGAAAACTCTATGTGAGGTCGACGGATGGACGGCTTGTAGAAATCTCGAATATTGTTCGTGTTCAGGAGGCTGGTGGACCAAGTGTCATAAACAGGGTTGACAGGCAGAGGGCAATAACACTCTTTGCAAACCTTGAGGGAAAACCACTGGGTGCAGCGAAAGCAGAACTTGACAGCATCTCATCCAAGGTACTTCCTTCGGATTATACAGGAAGATATAAAGGCATGGCTGATGTTATGGGAGAATCATTTGGCTATCTGATGTTCGCCCTTATCTTTGGAGTTATTATGGCGTATATGGTTCTTGCTTCCCAGTTCGAAAGTTTTATCCATCCATTCACTGTATTGCTTACAATACCCCTTTCGTTTATAGGTGCCTTTGGTGCCCTTCTTCTTGCAGGCATGACGCTCAATATTTTTAGCTTCATAGGAATCATTCTTCTTATGGGACTTGTAAAAAAGAACGCGATCCTGCTTGTGGACTATACAAATACATTGAGGGCAAGGGGAATGGAAAGGAGAGAGGCAATTCTTCAAGCAGGACCTGTGAGACTCAGGCCAATTTTGATGACAACTTTTGCTATGATATTCGGGATGATGCCTATAGCTATCGGAATAGGTGAAGGTGTTGAAACACGTGCTCCGATGGCAATCGTAACTATCGGGGGACTTCTCACGTCACTCTTTTTGACCCTTGTTGTTGTGCCATGTGCCTATGATGTGCTTGACGATTTACAGGCAAAATTAAAAAGAAAGACAAAAATCAAGAGTCAGGAGTCAGGAGATGCCGAAACGAGTTCGGCATGACAGTGAACGCTTTTTCTCGTGTCATTCTGAACTTGATTCAGAATCTCTATTAAAATGATACGGAGGATAGTGTCATGAAGATGGTACTTATCGCATATTGTGAAGCTGCTGATTATGAAATAATTGCAGCTATAAAAGAGGCTGGTATCAAAGGATATACAAAATTTACAGAAGTCCTCGGCGAAGGCACTGAGACACAGCCCCGTCTCGGGACACAATGCTGGCCCGGGAAAAACAATTTCCTTGCCATTGCTGTTGAAGAGAAGGAATTGGAAACACTAATCTCAACTCTCAAGGAGTTGAAGAGAAGGCATCGAAAGACAGGGATTAAAGTATTTGTCACCCCGATAGACGAAGTGATATAAAAATCTCCATCCTTATGAAGAACGGAGATTCTATCAATTTATTGAAAATATGCAAATAAATTGACAATGTAATTATTTTGGGCTAAAGTTTAAAAAACTAAAAAGAGAAACTAAGAACTTTTCTGATAAAAAGAAGGGGAGGAATAAAATGAACATAGCAGAGAGAGTTAAGAATATCCTATTAAAACCAAAATCAGAGTGGCAGATTATTGCTTCTGAAACAACGACAACAGGAGAATTATACAGGAGTTATATTATCCCGCTGGCAGCAATAGGCCCGATCGCATCAATTATCGGCATGTCGCTGGTCGGAATCAGTATGCCTTTTATGGGGACATACCATGTACCTCTCAGTATGTCCATTGCCCATGCAGTGGTAAGCTATACATTAACCCTTATAAGCGTGTATGTAGTATCGTTAATTATTAATGCCCTGGCACCAACCTTCTCCGGTGAAAAAGACGGTATCCAGGCGCTAAAGGTAGCTGCCTATTCCAGTACTGCTGCATGGTTAGCAGGTATTTTTGCGTTGATTCCCGTGTTGAGCTTATTGGGATTAGTGGGGCTTTATAGTTTGTATCTGCTCTATCTCGGACTCCCAATGCTGATGAAAGCTCCGCAAGAAAAAGCATTGATTTACACTGTAGTGGTTGTCATAAGCGCAATCGTTATCTTTTTCATAGTCGGTGCAATCAGCAATGTGTTTATCAGTTACCCCAGTTCTACCATGCATATGCCCGGAATGCCTGGTATACGGTAAAAAAATGCAATCTCAAAAGCTGTCGTGTCTTTAAGCACTATGGCTTATGGCATGACAACGGAGCTTCTTAAAAGGCTGAAAAGAAGATAATTAAAAGGCTGAAAAGAAGATAATATGGTATGAATCTTTTTTTAATCACGGTTTTTTTGCTTTATAGTGCCCTTCATCTCTATGCCTTTCTCAAGGCAAAAGCCGCGTTTCATTTTAGTAATAAAATGGGTACTTGTCTATTACTCCTGATGGTAATAATGGCCTTTGCTCCTGTGCTGATTCGTTTATCCGAAAAACATGGACTTGAATTTATTGCACGCATTATGTCGTATATCGGATACACATGGATGGGAGTTTTGTTTTTATTTTTCTTTTCTTCTCTTGTGATTGACCTTTATCATTTACTTGTATATTTGAGCAGTCTGTTCGTAAAGAGAGACCTTATCGCATTTGCTCCATCTGCCAAATTTTCCTTTTTCATGCCTCTTCTGCTTTCAATCACTCTCGGCATTTATGGTTATTATGAGGCAATAAATATCCGCACTGAAAAGTTTATAATCAAGACCTCTAAAATTTCTCAAGAGGTTGGCAGGTTGAAGATAGTCCAGATTTCTGATGTCCACCTCGGCCTGATTATCAGAGAAAAGAGATTAGAGAGGATACTCAAAGAGGTTAAAAGAGAAAACCCTGATATTTTTATATCCACTGGGGACCTTGTGGATGGGCAAATTAACAACATCTCAGAGCTTACAGAACCCCTTAAAAAGATTAATCCTCGCTTTGGAAAATTTGCAATAACAGGAAATCATGAGTTTATTGCAGGTCTTGACCAGGCACTTGACTTTACAGAAAAAGCAGGATTTTCTATTTTGAGAGGAGAGGGAGTGAATATTTCTGATATGATCACTATTGTTGGGGTGGATGATCCTGCTGGAAAGCGATATGGTCTTTTCAAAGATGTCCCTGAGAAGGAATTACTTTCAGGATTTCCAAAGGAAAGATTTTTGTTATTGCTCAAGCATAGACCTGATGTAGATAAAGATGCGCTCGGGCTTTTTGACTTGCAGCTTTCAGGACATGTCCATAAAGGACAGATTTTCCCTTTTAGTCTTATCACACGGCTGTATTATAGGCATACAGCTGACGCAGGGCATCTAAAGCTTGTAGATAATTCTTATCTGTATGTAAGCAGAGGCGCAGGGACATGGGGTCCGCCAATACGTTTCCTGACACCTCCTGAAGTGACGGTGATTGAACTTGTCCATGAAGATTTAGATAATGAAGTAATTGATTAAAGTGTGTAAGCTGTATGCGACCTTCAGAACAAGAATGGACTTTAATTTATAGAAAAAGACTATGAAAATAAAAGAACGTATAAGTGAGCTTCAGGATTTTTATCTGCTTTCTACCCGCGGTCTTTTAGGTGCAGTGAGGAAGCCATTTTATTTTAAAGATATGATTGAGCAAATGGATTATGCTGGCGCGGGTTCCTTTATAATAATCATTCTCGTGTCACTTTTTATAGGTATGGCTCTTTCACTTCAACTGGCTGCTGAACTCTCGAGTCTCGGACTTAAGATGTATACAGGTAAGATTGTCGGCATTTCCATTATCAGGGAAATAGGTCCTGTTGCTGCCGCGCTGGTTTTTGCAGGAAGGGTTGGTTCTGGGATGGCATCTGAATTAGGTTCCATGATTCTCGGGCATCAAATAGATTCCCTCAGGGTTTTTGGTGTAGACCCGATAAAAAAACTTGTAACACCGAGAATACTGAGTTCTATTGTCATGCTGCCAGCACTTACCATTATAGGTGATGTTGTTTCTCTTTTTGGAGGGTACTACATAGCAGTATTTGTGAGTCATCAAAGTGGCACATTTTACTGGAGTTCAATTCGTGATGTGTTAACCTTTGAGAATGTTTTTGCAGGTGCTGCGAAGCCTTTTATATTTGGTTATCTAATTGCATGCATAAGTTGTTATATGGGGTTTTCGACAAAGGGCGGATCAAAGGGTCTTCGAACGTCCACGACAAGGGCTGTTGTGGTATCAATTGTAATGATTATCGTTTCTGACTTTATCCTTACTCGGATATTGCTTTATGTATTGGGGTTCTCGGTATGATTGTTTTTGACAAGGTCTGGTTTTCTTATGGATTACACCATGTGCTCAAAGATGTAAGTTTCACCATCAGTGAAAACGAAAGAGTAGCGATCCTCGGAGAAAGCGGAGAGGGAAAAACTACTATATTGAAACTGATACTTGGGCTGATAAGACCTGATGCCGGAAAAATAATCATTGACGGGGAGGATATTTCAAATAAGTCAGAAGACGAGTTGAGAAAAGTGAGGATGAAATTCAGTATTGTTTTTCAGGAGGGTGCACTGTTTGACTCTCTGAATGTGAAAGAAAATGTAGCATTCTGTTTACGGGAATATTCAAAGCTATCTGAAGATGAAATAGACCATAAAGTAAGAGAATTACTCAGGATTGTAGGTGTGGAACATGCAATAGAACTTATGCCTGATGAACTGAGCGGCGGAATGCACAGGAGGGTTGCGATCGCACGGTCACTGGCAGCGTGTGAGCCAAAGATGTTTCTCTATGACGAGGCGACAACAGGTCTTGACCCGGTCAATGCGGATATCATATGCAAACTTATCTTAGACTTAAGTAAAAATGGCAGGGGTCTTATTATCGTTACCCATAAAATTTTTGACGCAGTAAAAATAGCAAAGCGGTTTATATTCCTGAAAGATGGCATAATACTATTTGATGGTGATAAGGATGATCTTCTTCACTCAACTATTCCTGAAATTCAGATATATTTGAATGAAGTGAATTTTAGCTGAATAGCTAATAAATCAGGAGGCTGAAATGTTTGACATGAAAAAACAGCTTACATGGTCGAAACTCAAGGTTAGCCTTGTGATAACCCTTGCACTGCTCGCACTGTTTATTACTGTATTTTTTGCAGGAAACATAGAGGATTTATTCTCTCCAAAGGTACAGATAAAGGCACAGATTAAGGATGTAAGAGGTTTAAGGAATGGTTCTCCGGTATGGATTTCGGGAATTGAAGTAGGTTCCGTGAAAAGTATTGACCTCCACCCCGAATATGGGACGTTAGTCACGATGTCAGTGAACAGTAATGCAGTGAAATTCATCAAAAAGGACTCAAAAGTCAGTGTGCTCACCATGGGACTTTTAGGTGATAAATATGTTGAACTGAGTAACGGTTCTCCTCAGGCTTCAATAATCAAACCAGGAGATGTGTTAGAGGGAACAACACAACTTGAAATACAGGATATCGTCAATGCTAGTTTAGTATCTCTTGGAAAAGTAACTGATTTTGTAAAGAAGCTCGAAAACTTTATAGATAAATTAGATAAGAGTGAAGGATCAATTGCGAAGTTTCTCACAGACCCTGCACTCTATAAGAATATGCAAGAGGCTACAAAAACAATGTCTGTACTCTTAAAAGACATTAAGGAATCACAGGGTACCATGAAAAAGCTTATTGAAGACCCTACTCTCTACAACAAATTGTTAAGTAATGCATCATCAATAGAGGAATTCACCAGAAAAATAAACGAGAGTTCCGGGACACTGAAGAAACTCGTTGAGGATCCGGAATTGTACGACAGTCTTCATAAAGCATCAAAACAACTCTCTTCAATTTTAGAGAGAATAGACTCAGGTGAAGGTGTGGCAGGAAGTCTGATAAAGGACAAAGAACTTTCAAAAGAAGTAAAGGATACCCTGGGAGAACTCAAAAGTTCTGTAACAGAGTTTAGAGAACTCATCAAGGATATCAGGGAAGATCCGAAGAAGTATCTCAAATTCAGCGTCTTTTAGTAAACAATAAGTAGAGCTATGCAAGGAAAGAGTTTACTTTTACATATCGTCCTCTTTATTCTCACGTTTTGTACTACGCTTCTTGCTGGTGCGATGCAGAGCGGTGTACACATACTGAAAGAACCGGAAAAGATTTATAAAGGTCTTCCATTCGCATTGACGCTCATGGCAATTCTCCTGAGTCATGAATTAGCCCACTACTTTACTTCAAAGAAATACAATATAAAGGCTACGCTTCCCTATTTTATACCTGCTCCAACAATTATTGGCACATTCGGGGCAATTATCAAAATGAAATCTCCCATTGTTACAAGGAGAGCACTTGTAGACATCGGTGCTTCAGGTCCCGTAGCAGGGTTTATCATTTCGGTCATTGTATCAATTGTAGGTCTATCCTTTTCTAAGGTCGTCCCGCTTCAAGAGATAAGTGAATCCATTCGCCTCGGGGATTCTCTGCTCTTTACACTCCTTTCCAGAGTAATTCTTGATTATCATCCTGGCTCTCAGGATATACTCCTTCATCCAATTGCCTTTGCAGGATGGATAGGTTTTTTTATTACATTCATAAACCTTATACCAGTTGGACAGCTCGATGGCGGACATATTGCTTATGCACTCTTGGGCGAAAAGCATGTCTATCTTTCATATGGACTTATGCTTGTGATGGTGCACCTTGGTTTGTTATTGTGGGAAGGATGGGCTCTTTGGGCAATTTTGTTATTGATTCTTGGATTAAGACATCCGCCTATTCTTTATTGGGAGGTTCCGTTAGACCAGAGGAGAATAGTCTTGGGATGGTGTGCGCTCTTCATATTTGTCCTTACATTTATACCTGTACCGTTTAAGATCTATTAATTTGCAAACCCTGACGTCTGCTTTTTACATAGGTTATGTCTATGGTATACTATTGTTAAAATTCCGCTAAAATTTCTTTTGAAAGGAGATCTTGTGTGAAAGTAATACTGAAGGACGATATGAAGAAGGTCGGGAAAATGGGTGATATTATCAATGTAGCTGATGGATATGCAAGAAATTATTTGATACCGAGAGGTCTTGCTGCCGAGGCTAATACGAAAAACATAAAATCCCTGGAGCATGAAAAAAGGATTGTGGAGGATAAGGCTAAAAAGCTTAAAAATTCAGCTCAGGACCTTGCGTCCAGAATCTCGGCCACAACACTTGTGATTAAAGCAAAAGCTGGTGATGAAGAAAAACTCTTCGGGTCTGTCACTACCATGGATATTGCCGAGGCACTTCGCAGTGAAGGGATTGAGATTGACAAAAAGAAAATTTTGCTTGAAGAGCCGATAAAAAGGCTTGGCTCCTATTCTGTCAATGTAAAGCTCCATTACGATATATCAACGCAGCTTACTGTCCAGGTTATTCAGGAATGAAGGATAGTGATGTAAAGTTAGATAAGCTGCCTCCACAGAATGTTGAGGCAGAACAGTCTATCCTGGGTGCAATACTTATTGATAATGATGCGCTCCCCAGGGCGCTGGAGATTATCGACATAGATGATTTCTATAAGCAGTCACATAGAACGATATTCAATGCGATGGTAGAGCTTTTTGAGAAGAACGAGCCGATTGACCTTATCACCATTACAGATTGTCTGAAAAGGCGTGAAGAAGTAGACGCTGTTGGAGGAGTTTCTTATCTCTCTTCTCTGGTGAATATGGTTCCAACTGCAGCAAATATAAAATATCATTCAAAAATAGTAAGAGAGAGAGCCCTTTTGAGAGGACTTCTCAGGTCAGCAAATGAGATTGCGAGCAGAGTATACGAAGACAATTATGAAGCAGAGGATCTTGTGGACTATGCAGAGAAGTCTATTTTTGATGTTTCGGATAAGAGGATTAAAGCGTCATTTGTCACACTGAAAGAGGTGATAAAAAGCAGTTTTGAGATGATCGAACATCTCTATGATAAAAAGGAAGTGATCACAGGCATCCCTTCAGGCTTCAGAGACCTTGATGATTTAACAACTGGATTTCAGAAAGGCGACCTTGTTGTTGTTGGCGGAAGGCCTTCAATGGGGAAAACAGCACTTGCCCTTAATATTGCTCAATATGTTGGTCTTGAAGTGAGAGAGCCTGTTGCGGTATTCAGTCT
>JAOUJR010000277.1 GCA_029883145.1 Nitrospirota bacterium | reverse complement strand
GATAGAATCGGGATTAACCTTCATTATAAAAAAGAAATTATTGAGAACTGGATAAAGCAATCCGACTTCAGCAAAAGAGTTGAACTCTTTCCTGAAGACCCTGTTCTTGGCACCGGAGGGGCATTAAAGAATGCAGAGAAGTTCCTGAGTAACAGTACATTCCTTGTATATAACTCAGATATTCTCTCCGAGATAGATTTAAAAAACCTGGTTACATTCCATCTTTCGTCTAAAAATCTTTTGACACTTGCAGTGCATGATTATCATAAATTCAACAAACTTGTCATAGATGAAGAAGGATTTCTGAAGGGACTTAAAACGGCTAAAAGATTGGTTTCTGCTTCAGTGAAAAATGTAGCCTTTACCGGTATTGCTGTCTATTCCACGGAATTTATGAAATTCTTACCTTCAGGTGTATCAAGCGTAGTTGATGCGTGGCTCAGAGCAGTTACATCAGGATATAGAGTGGGCACATTTGATGTAAGCGGTTGCTCCTGGAATGATATCGGGAAACCTATTACCTATGCTCAAGCTGTCCTGAATGAACTCAGAAAAAATGGAGAGACTGTGTATATTCATCCGTCAGTCTATGGGTGTAGACATGTTGAGATGGATGGTTATCTGGTTATTGAGAAGGAGAATATATTTGATGAAGGTACATTCCTCAGAAATTGCATTATGCTCCCGGGAGGCACCACCCTCTCACCTCCCCTTGATAAGGGGGGAATAGGGGGGGTCTTTGAAAATTGTATTCTCGGTCCGAATTTTAAAATAGACCTCAGCGAGACAGAGATGCTTGGGTTGTCTGCAAAGGCTGATGCCGTTCTTATTGGCACAGGGGGTTCGGACAAAGAATACTATAGGGTAAAAAAATATAAGGGGTCAGCAGTGCTTATGAAATGCCTTCATGATGATAAGGAATTCCAGCGACATATAGAATACACACGCTTTTTTCAGAGATACGCTATTCCTGTACCTAAATTGATAGATGTAGAAACCGAAAAAAGAAGTGCGTTGTTTGAAGACATGGGGGACCTATCTTTATATAGTTGGCTAAAGTGTCAACGAGCGCAGAAGCAGATAGAAAAAGTATATAAAAAAGTTATTGATGTACTGGTCTTAATTCACACAGTTGCAACTGAACATGTGTCAGAATGTCCACTGCTTGAGAACAGGGTTTTTGATTATGACTATCTTCGATGGGAAACAGGATATTTTATTGAAAGATTTGTAAACGGCATCCGAAATATAAAAATCAAAAATCTTTCAGTCCTGAATGATGAATTTCACAGACTTGCTCTGAAAGCAGATTCATTTCCCAAGACCGTTGTTCACCGGGATTTTCAGTCACAGAATATTATGATTACAAAAGGTAAAATACCTCGATTGGTAGATTATCAGGGTGCAAGGATCGGTCCACCTGCTTATGATGTCGTATCAATACTATGGGACCCTTATTATCGCCTTGAGGACAATGTACGACAACAACTTCTGGATTATTATGTGAGTGTGATGAAAAAAAGGCTTAAAGGAAGATTTAGTAAAAAGGATTTTATTGATACCATACTTTCCTGTCGCTTTCAAAGACATATGCAGTCCCTTGGTGCGTATGGTTTCCTGTCTGCTGTAAAAGGGAAAAAATATTTTCTGAAACATGTACCAGAAGGGATCAGGTTGTTGAAGGAGGATATTTTACTTTCAAAGGAGGAATATCCAGAGTTGTATAAGCTGGTTATGAGATTATAACTAAGATAGGTCTATAATGACGACTTTCAATAGTTAAATTATCAGTGCACTGATTTGTATTCCGGATGGTCGTAGAGGATTGCCATCCTATTCACTATCCACCTAAAGGTGAGAACACCCATAGTTATTATACCAATAGTTATAACCACTTCTGTCCACAAAGGATAATACCGTTCAGGGGCATTCCAGTTGAAGGCAATGATAGATGTGTTAATCCTGTTGAGCACGATCCCGACAACAGTCAAGAGAGCTGTCCAACGTGTAACTTTACCATTTTTGTATCTCACTCCATAGGCAAAGAGAAAAGCTGGGAGAAGGATGAAACCCATGAGTTCAAATAGAAACAGGTAACCATAGAGCGTATTAAGAAGTCCCCAATTATTTGAGCTGGCCAATCCGAGTAGTTTCAGGAAAAAATAAGTAAAGAGGGCAGCAGAGGCTCCTTTACCAAGTCCATTTATTAACCTGTCAAATTCAGCATTATCAAAATGCTCAACCTGTTTTTTGAAAACCTTCTGTATAAGTGTACTCTCAAAAATAACCATGGAAAGGCCGGCAATTATCGCTGATATGAGGAAGAATATGGGGAGGAGTTCCGAATACCAGAGTGGATGGAGTTTGCTGGGTGCAATGAGAAATAATGCTCCCAAGGCTGACTGATGGCCTCCTGCAATGATCACTCCAAAAACAGTAGCCCAGATAGCCATCTTATTGAACCATTCACGAAGTTTCCTTAGGTTTAGCCATTCGAACAGAGCAGGGCTCCACTCTATCAGCAGGGCTAAGATATAGAGTGCAAAATGCCATGCCACTAAAAACATGATAGAGGTGAGACCGTATGAAACGACCATAGGGTAGGGGAGGCGGTAATAGCGGCCGAGATCGAAAAGGAGTGCAAATACCGCAAACAAGTACCCGAGGAGACTTGTGAGAACAGCCGGACGAACAAAATGATGATATTCCTTCATTCCAAAAAGATAGTACAGGGTACCTATAACGAGCCCACCTGCAGCCAATGCTATGCCAGACAGTACGTCAACACCTATCCAGATTCCCCATGGATTTGTGTCTGAAAGATTTGTTGAAGGACCGAGTCCGTAAACGAATCTGTATATCATCACCGGAATTGCGATGACCAGAATAAGCACAGCGATCCCATTGGACAGGGTAAGATTACTTTTCAGATAATTGCGAAAGGTCATTCCAAGAAATAACTTGTTATGAATCCAGGACAATGAAGAATCAGGGTTTCTTTCCACGTTCTTCTACCTTTTTCTCTGATGAAACAGTCTCTTTTTTTATGTATTTATTTCGTAGTTTTGATATGGCATAGAATGCTGCAAAAACAAGAGGCCATGCAGCAATTACTTCAAAAACCTTCACCATAAAAAGAAACCCTTTGCCCAGGTTTGGGATTGGATTTTTCCCAAGATCTGTCCTGAAACCAATCTCATTGAAAGGCACTGCAGACAGATAGAGCCAGTTCGTTCCGCCAACTTCATGCTCTCCGTAAACATGAGCAATATATTTACGGG
>JAOUJR010000215.1 GCA_029883145.1 Nitrospirota bacterium | reverse complement strand
GCACCTCAAATGCAGTAAATCTCACTGATGGTATAGACGGGCTTGCAATAGGGCTCGTTGCAGTTGCAGTCCTTGCCACAGGAATACTTGTGTATATCTCAGGACATAAAGTATTAGCACAGTACCTCCAGGTCCCTTATCTGACCGGAACGGGAGAACTCACTGTTTTTTGTGGTGCAATGTTTGGAGCTTCACTTGGTTTCCTCTGGTATAATTCATATCCTGCAGATGTTTTTATGGGAGATGCGGGATCTATCGGACTTGGAGGCTCTCTCGGAACCCTTGCCGTAATCACCAAGCATGAAATAGTCCTTGCAGTAGTAGGAGGAATTTTTGTTGTGGAAACACTCTCTGTCATGCTGCAAGTGGCATCTTTTAAGCTTACGGGTAAAAGAATATTTAAAATGGCTCCCATACATCACCACTTTGAATTGAAAGGGTGGCCTGAACCAAAGGTTATTGTAAGGTTCTGGATAATAGGAATAATGCTCGCACTATTAAGCCTGGCAACGTTAAAGGTAAGGTGATAATGAAAAAACAGTTCAACGTTGGAAGTTCAAAGCTAAAAGTTAATACAAAGGTTCTTTTACATCTTTTGGTTTTTTCACTTTTCACTTTTCACTTTTTACTTTTCACTTCTTATGCTGATGAGATTCATTCCAAGGCAGCAGTGGTGATGGAGGCATCAACAGGAAGAATTTTATATGCGAAAAACCCGAATCTTCGCCTTCTTCCGGCAAGCACCACAAAGCTGATGACCGCAATAATAGTAATCGAGAACTCAGATCTTACGGAGAATGTTTCGATTTCTAAAAATGCTTCTCAAGTAGCTCCTTTAAAGGCCGGGTTTAAGGAGGGTGATAAGGTCACCGTTGAAACCCTTCTTTATGCTGCACTCTTGAAGTCTGCGAATGACGCTGCTGTTGCACTTGCAGAGGCAGTAGCGGGATCAGAAGAGAGATTTGTCCATCTCATGAACAGTAAGACGATTGCTCTTGGATTAGAGGATACCAAATTCATAAATGCTCATGGGTTACCCGGCCCTCATCAGTACACCACTGCGTTAGACTTATCAAAAATTATGAAATGTGCGCTCAGATATCCAAAGCTGAAAGAGATTATGGGAACACGTGTGACAGAGGTCTCTACAGAGAATGGGAATGCGATATTTCTTAAAAATACAAACAGGCTTTTGTGGTCTGATGAGGAACTTATAGGTGGGAAGACAGGATATACACGCAAGGCAAGACATTGTTTTGTATGTGCTTCTGAACGAGATAACGATATGGTTATTGTTACCCTCCTCGGAAACCCAAGCAGGGATGGGCTCTGGAAAGAGTCGGAGACCCTTATTGGTAAAGGGTTCCAGATAATGGCGAATAAAGAAGAGCCGGTAATCTATTTTACCAAAGCAGATTATGATGTATTCAAAATAAAGAAGGCACCCAATAAGAAAAGTCTAAAAATCAAAAATAAAAGTTCAAAAATAAAGCGTAAAACAAAATTAGTAAAAAAGAAAAATACAAAGACTGTTGCACAGGGTAAAAGCAAAAAAAGGAAGGATTATAAAGTTGCAAAGAAAAATGGAAATGGAAATAAAGGGTAAAAAAGTGACGGTTGTAGGCCTTGGAAGAAGTGGGGTAGGAGTATCAAATCTGTTAGCTGAGATTGGAGCAGAAGTTACAATAACAGACAGTAAAACAGAAAACAAACTCAAAGATTTCATCACAAGGCTTCACCCTTCAGTCAGGCGTGCTCTGGGAGGACATCCGGAAAATATATTTTTGTCAGCAGATATGTTAGTTGTCAGCCCGGGTGTCCCACTTGATATTCAACCCATTGCACATGCAAAGGCAAGGGGAATCCCTGTAATCGGTGAGCTTGAGCTCGCGTATCAAATAGCACGTTCAAGGTTCATCCGCCATGGCGGACTAAGTTCTAAATTTCTGGCAGTCACAGGAACAAACGGGAAATCAACAACGACAGCCTTACTTGACTTCATGATGAGAAAGAGTGGCTTCAAGACGATCCTCGGAGGGAACATAGGAAATGCATTAACGGATGAATTTAATAAAAGACTTGGAGAATTGGTGAATCGGAGAATCGGCGAAGAAACCGTTTCACCACTAAACCGTTTCGCCGTTTCTGATATCGGAGTTGACTATATTGTTGCTGAGGTATCGAGCTTTCAGCTCGAATCTATAGAGGATTTTAAGCCAAGAGGAGCTGCGATACTCAATATTACACCTGATCACCTCGACAGATACCACTCTCTTGAAGAATACAGTGCTGCAAAGGCAAGGATAGTTGAAAACCAGAATGAAGACGATTTTCTTGTGCTCAATGCAGATGACCTGGAAACAATAAAAGTGATAAGTGATAAGTTAAAAGTGAAAAGCAAAAAACCGAGAATTTTCTCCTTCAGCCGTAAAAAGGAAGTTGAAGGGATTTACTTTAAAGACGGGATGGTTTACTGCAATCTCCCCCCAATGACGGGGACAGTCCCGATTTTACCGCCTTTGGCCGGTAAATCTGGGACAGTCCCCTCTTGCCCCCGTCGCTCTTTGATTATACATGCTGATGAAATCAGGATCAAAGGTGTCCATAACCTGGAGAATGCCATGGCCGCTTCGGCCATGGCTCTCCTTGCAGGTTGCCCGGCTGATGTGGTGGGAGAGTCATTGAAAGATTTTCAGGGACTTGAACACAGGCTTGAATTCGTTAGAGAAATAGACGGTGTGAGGTATTTCAATGACTCAAAGGGGACAAATGTGGGTGCAGTCATTAAGTCACTTGAAAGTTTTACAGAGCCTATTATTCTGATTGCAGGAGGCAGAGACAAGGCAGGTGATTTTTCACTATTAAGGAATTTGGTAAAAGAGAGAGTAAAGGCAATTGTAGTGATTGGTGAGGCTGCTGAAAAGATAAAGAAGGCACTCGGGGGTCTTGCAGAAACTCTTATGGCAAGGGACTTAAAAGAGTCTGTCACGTTATCACGCAGCCTGACTGTAAAAGGCGACGTAGTTCTGCTTTCTCCTGCATGTGCCAGTTTTGATATGTTCATGGATTTTGAAGACAGGGGAAGACAGTTTAAAAAAATAGTAATGGAGATGACATGATGTTTCATAATCGAGAAGCATCTGACACTTCTCACTTTGCGCCTTATTCGCAGAACGATAAATTGCTTCTCATCATCACGTTTTTGCTTATTATTTTTGGCGCGCTCATGATCTACAGTTCCACATCGGTAATCACCCCTGTGCTCGCAAAAAAAGGGATTACCGAATTTTATTATTTTAAGAAACATATATTTACCATTGTCATTGGATTTGGATTTCTGTTTCTTGCGTATCAGATGAAATTGTCTTTTCTTAAGAAAATGGCTATACCTCTTTTAATTTTCTCTTTTGTGTTGTTAATACTTGTTTTCCTGCCCGGGATCGGAGTTACTGCAGGAGGTGCGAAGAGATGGATTAAACTCTGGCCCTCGACGTTTCAGCCTTCAGAACTTGTGAAACTTTCCATGGTCATATTCCTCGCAAAGTATATGTCGATGCCTCACTATAGAACAGATAGCTTTATGGCTTTTATAAAACCTGTCTTTATCATGATACTCTTCCAGATAGTCATTCTCAAACAACCTGACTTCGGCGCAGCAATGAGTCTTGCTTTTCTCACATTCGCAATGCTCTTTCTGTCGGGTGTAAAGCTGAGATACCTCGCATCACTTTCATTACTCAGCCTGCCAATAATATATAAACTTATAATGGAGCCATATCGGCTCAAGCGGGTAACCAGCTTTCTTGATCCATGGAAAGACCCCCAGGGCTGTGGTTTCCAGCTCGTACAATCTTTTATCGCATTCGGAAGCGGAGG
>JAOUJR010000214.1 GCA_029883145.1 Nitrospirota bacterium | reverse complement strand
GTTTGAAGAATGCCTTCCTGATTTATGATAAAAGCATCGTCATTTTCTCTAAGGTTGATGGTAGATGTGTATTTTTTAAGTGTTTCCATATCAATTGTCGCTCTTAGAATCAAGAAAGTCCCTTTTTCCGGAAGTTCTTTTTTTACAGCGATTGCAAAATGGGGAATTTTTCGATAACCCATAAACACATCGCTTACATAGGAAGAACGAATAATGATCTCGTTAAACCAGCTTTGATTTGAGTAGTCTACTCCTTTCAGGCGATATGGACCTGCATATGATTGTTGAATGCCTGACGAGTTAATTACTCCGAAATCAACAAGCCCGCCAAATTCTCTTTTAAATTTGGTAAAGATGTCAGTCAATACTTTTTGATCTGATAATTGTTCATAGGTATAAGCAGAAGTTATAAATCTCAGTGCAGATAGTCTTTCTTCTATAAAAAAATCGATTGATTGTTTTGTATTTTCAATCTCCCATGTCAATTGGTTTCGAAAATCGTCTTTTAAAATTTGCTGAAACCAGAAGTAGCTTACTGTTACAACAATGAAGAGTGGAACAAGTGAAAGAATCGCATCAAGAAAGATTATTTTAATCTTTAAACTTCTATAACGGTTTCTGCCCAAGACACGTAAAAAGTCTCGTGGATGAACCAGTGCCTTAAGAAAATTGATGACTTTCTGATGTATGCTCGTATCCTGTTCTTTTGTTAGAAACATATTTATATTATAATAACAGATTTTTGATAAATGAACATTCATACGCCGTTCTCACATAACCTTTACTCTTTGAACTGGTATGAGATTATAAGTGAAGGGAACAGCTATCTTTTACTTGTCATCATTGTCGAGCAAGGATATAATAAATAACTATGCGTGTACCGTTTGAATGGTTAAAAGAATTTGTTGATATTTCTGCTACCCCTGAGGAGGTGGCAGACGCACTTACCATGACAGGCCTCGAAGTTGAGGGGGTAGAGTCTGTAATGGGTGACACTGTTCTTGTAGTCAATGTCACACCAAACAGACCTGACTGTCTCAGTATTCTTGGCATTGCAAGAGAAATATCTGCTGTATTTAATATTCCTTTAAAAATTCCACAGAACGAGGTTAAAGGGGGAACACTCCTATCCGATTTTTCTATTGAGATTTTGAACCCTGAACTTTGTAATCGGTACACCGGCAGATTGATCAAAAATGTGACTATTTCTGAATCACCTGAATGGATCAAGAGGCGGCTTGAAAAGTGTGGTATTAGGGCTATAAATAACGTTGTTGATATTACAAATTACATGCTTTTAGAGTTTGGACATCCGCTCCATGCATTTGATGCTGACACACTCAAGGATAAGAAGATAAAAGTTGCAATTGCAGGAATGAACAATAAAATGGTGACTCTCGATGGTATTGAAAGAAATCTCCCCCAGGAAGCGTTGCTTATATGGGACAATGTCAAACCAATTGCAATTGCAGGCATAATGGGTGGTTCGGAGACAGAGGTTGTATATTCTACAAAGGATATCTTTCTTGAGAGCGCATACTTTGAGCCTTTTTCTATCAGAAGGACATCAAAGAGACTGAATCTTATAAGCGAGTCTTCTTACAGATTTGAAAGAGGAACAGACATAAAGTTTCTTGAAAATGCTTTAAACAGGGCAGCTCTCATGATCGGGGATATTGCAGGCGGGACTATCTATGAAATAATAGATGCCTATCCAGTGAAATATGTCTCTAACCCTATAGAGATAAGATATGAAAAAATAAATAGAATATTAGGAACAGATCTTTCACCTAATGAGATACGTGAAATTTTGCAAAGGCTCGGTATGAGCGTAGAGGATAAAGGAAATGTTTTTGTCATATATCCACCTCCGCACAGACGTGATATTCAGAAAGACAGCGATGTAGCTGAAGAGATTGCAAGAATTTATGGCTATAACAATATTCCTGCAAGAAACCCGAGAAGTCCTCTTTCTTCAGGCCGGTTAAATAAAAAAATAATAAATGTACAAAGTATAAGGGAAGCAATGAGGAAGGCAGGTTTTACAGAGGTTATTAATTACAGTTTTATGAGCCCGACAAGTTTCGATACGATTGAAATTCCTGAGAATGACAGAAGGCGTAGCACTATTACAATAAGAAATCCCTTGAGGCAGGAAGAATCTTTACTGAGGACAACATTGACCCCTGCCTTAATCGAAAACTTTATCTATAATCTTGATAGGGGGATAAAAGATATCAGAGTTTTTGAGGTATCAAAATCTTTTGAGAGCATTCAGAGCGGACTCCCCTTAGAGGAATTAAGGCTTGGAGGACTACTGTACAGTGATAAGTCCCCTTCTTTGTGGAGAGATGATGTGCATGGATATTTCATCACAAAAGGCGCCCTGGAATCTTTATTCGGAGAGTTAAGGATAAACGAATATTCCTTCGTCCCATGTTCAGAGCCATTTCTGCATATGGGTCAGTCATCTGATATATATGTTACAGATTCTCATGTTGGATATCTTGGAATACTTGCACCTGCAGTAGTCGAACGCCTTGACCTGAAGAAGCAAAAGCCGGAGGTTGTCCTGTTTGAGATCAACCTTGACCTTCTTTTCACACTTATACCTGGATATACGAAATTCGCTCAAATTCCCAAGTATCCCTGTGTGGAGCGTGATATCGCTCTTATAGTTGATGAAAATATCTCTGCTTCTGAAATTAAAGAGATTATCAGGAAGTTCCCTTCTGAACTTATAGAAGAGGTTTCGATATTTGATTTTTACAAAGGTAAAAACATTCAGAAAGGGAAGAAAAGCCTCGCATTCAACATTATATACAGATCAAAAACCAGAACTCTTACAGATGATGAAATTGCAGAAATTCATGCGTCACTCATAAATCATCTCCTTGAAAAGACCGGCGGGGAGCTGAGAAAGTAAAACAAACTTATTTTAAATAATATTTTCCATTCTGAAGACCCTCCTTATATTTCAATAGCATAAATTTTTTCTTGATTTATTTCTTCGCATCGCTTATTATATAAGCAAATAAAGTTAAACTTATATAATAAATTATTAAAAAGGATAACTATGATACCTAAATGGCTTGAAAAAAGACACAAGATTCTTTATGAGACCTATCAGAATTCCCCCTTCCGTTTTGAAGATGCAGCTAAGCTTCTTAATGCTAAAATGAAAGATAGTGAAGACCAGATAAATGTATTTCTCTCTGAATTGAGGAAAAGGGGCTGGCTTGAAGTAGATTTTGATCCAGAAGATGCGCGGAAGCGGATATATAAGTTGAAAAGCAGAGAAGAAATAATTTCTGATACGTTTTCAATAACCAGAAATCAGCTGACAAGGGGAGATCTTGAGAGTCTTCTGAAGGGAGCAGCAGACCTCATAAGGACAAGGGTTGATTATGCCTTTATACTTGTTCTTCTCTTTTACAAAAGAATCAGTGATAAGTGGGAGATGGAGTTTGAAAAAGCGTATAAGGAAGCCCTTGCAGATGGGTTGAGTGAAGAAGAGTCAAAGGAAGAGGCAAAGAACTCTATCTATCATGATTTTGATATTTCTGAAGAACTCATCTGGGAAAATATCAGAAAAGATCCTGCAAGGTTACCTGAAAATTTTTCAAAGGCAATGAAGATTCTGGCAGAAAGAAACTCTGAATTAAAGGATGTCTTTGAAAATGTGGATTTCGTTCAATTTACCACAAATAGAGAGAATATAGAGATATTAAGGCAGCTTGTCGAGTTGTTCAGTGCTAAACCTCTTCATCATGTATCCCCAGACTTGCTCGGAGATGCCTACGAGTGGATATTACGATACTTTGCTCCACAAAAGGCTAAAGAAGGGGAAGTGTACATACCAAGAGAAGTCATAAAACTC
>JAOUJR010000213.1 GCA_029883145.1 Nitrospirota bacterium | reverse complement strand
CACTTATTGCAAAAATTCCACCGAATGGAATTGCAGACAGCATAGGGCTGGACATCATCGACCCGTCACCACGGTATCTTGCTTTTGTAAAAGCACTGCACTAATTATCTTACAGGATAACAGAGGTTCCTTTTTTATTAATCATGAGCCTAAAACTTACTGTTTTGCTAAACTATATATTAAAATATTATCGTTGGTACTATTTTATGGGAATCATCCTGCATAGCGAACCAAAATTTAAAAACGCTGTTATGATAGTGGGTTGGCCAGGCATCTGCAACATTGGACTTATTGCGGTCGACACGCTAAGAGAAATAACAGAGGCAAAAGAATTCGGGGGAATCGAGAGTATAGAATTCTTTCCGCCCAAAAAGGTGATCATTAAATCCGGGCTCTTAGAGAATCTCGAGTTCCCGACAAATAAATTTTTCTACAAAAAGCACAAGAAGAACGATTTGATATTCTTTATTAGTGAGGAACAACCCAAAAAGAAAAGCAGTTCAGGCTATGCTGAAGGGGCAGAAGCATACCGGATGGCAAACCTTGTTCTGGATATAGCTGAACAGTTTGGATGCAAAAGGATCTATACATCAGGAGCTGCCGTATCCTTTATCCACCATACCATGGTATCCAGAGTTTGGGCGGTACCGAATACCAAGAGACTTATTCAGGAGATAAAAGGTTTTCCGAATACTATTATGATGTCAAATATCGAAGACAGGTCCGGTCGGGGTTTTATTTCTGGGTTAAACGGCCTCTTGCTGGGGGTAGCGAGGAAAAGGGGATTCGAAGGAATCTGCCTTATGGGAGAAATACCAGTCTATTTTCAGAGTTTGCCCATTCCATATCCAAAGGCTTCGAAATCTGTACTCGAGGTATTCAGCAAAATCCTTGAGATCAGAATTGATTTCTCCCAATATGATGAAGTTTATCGAGATATTGAGAAGAGAATAGAAGATATCTATAATCAGATCCCCTCTTCTATCAAAGATCAGCTTGAGAAAATGCGGGATGTTAGTGTTCAGAGAGAGGCTGAAATAGAACCGATGACTGAAGAGAACAGAAAGAAATTATGGGATGAGATCTCGGATTTCCTGAAAAAAGGGAACGGAAGCGATGAAGAAGCAGGATAAGGTCATATCTTCGTCCCTATCTGAAAATCTATTCCTTCTTGTCGGTTGGAATAGAGATACAGGAAAAATCGCGCCTGAAGTACTCAATTTTCTTAATGTAACATTCGCTAGCCAGAAGTTTTCTACTATCGATCCTTTGGGGTTTTTCTCCTTCGAGGGAGTTGCCGTTTACGAAAATTGCATACAGTTCCCTGAAAGTGCATTTTTTTCTTGCCAGAGAAAGGACTTGATTTTTTTTAAATCTGACCAGCCTGAGCATGAACAATACAGGTTCCTGAACATAATGCTGGAAACTGCTTCGCAAATTGGACAGATAAATGAACTCTATACCATTAATGGAATGGTTTCTCAAATCTCCCATACAGATCCACGGAGAATGTTTGCTGTATTCAATAGACCGGAATTACACGATATGCTTCAAACCTATGAACTCGAAGGCCTGACATGGGAAGGCCCGCCAGCTATTAGCAGTTTTCTCCTGTGGTTAGCCGGGAAAAAAGAGATTCCCGGATTGAGCCTCTGGATTGAGGTTCCCTTTTATTTAGCTGCTGTTGAAGACTTTCAGGCGATCAAGCTTGCACTGTCTTTTTTCGATCAGAGGTTCAATCTGAACCTTGACCTCAGCGAACTCAATTCAAAGATCATCAAGCAGAACGAAAAGATTGAACAGTTAAGAATCAAGAATAAAGAACTCGATAAATATCTCGGCCTTCTTGAAAGCGGCCTTGGTTTGAAAGATGAAATTAAGATTAAACTCGTCCGTGATATTTATATGTACCTTAAAAAAGATACATAATAGTTTTTATTTCCTATCCAGTACTCACAGGAATAAGGAGTCTTGTGCACACGAATAATTCTGTTTAATTCTCCCGGAAATCTGTAGACCTGATGGTGTTTGGAAGTGCAAAAGTGAAAAAAAGTTCTAAGCATTGAATAATTTTACTCAAAATACTGAGAAAATATTAAGCGCATTATTCAGCGGCTTGCTGAAGGTCTTCCCTGCGTGGCAAAGGACAACCCTGAACTTGATTCAGGGTCTTCCCGAACTTGCTTGGGGACTGAAACAAGTTCAGCATGACATATGCTCATTTTAGCAAACACTAATTAATCTACTTATATTCACTATAATATAGTTAATTTGTCGCAACTCAGGAGTAAGAAAGTCATGATCGAAATAGACGGGAGTTATGGAGAGGGTGGAGGTCAGATACTCCGAACAGCATTGAGTCTTTCGTGCTTATTGAAACGACCGTTCAGGATATTCAACATCAGGAAAGGTCGTAAGAAGCCGGGATTAATGCCCCAGCATCTTACCTCTATCAGGGCTGCGCAAATCCTTTCTATTGCCGATGTGAAAGGAGATCATGCAGGGTCAACAGAGCTACTATTTTCACCCAGAACGGTAAAAAGTGGAGATTTTTTCTTCGATATTGGTACAGCAGGTTCTACTTCCTTAGTGCTTCAGACACTCATTCCAGCCCTCTTGTCTACTGAAGAAAAAAACACTGTGGTTCTCAAAGGAGGTACTCATGTTCCATTTAGTCCATCGTTCCATTATCTTGAAAAGGTCTTTGTTCCAATATTGAGTAGACTGAGAATTAATATTCAACTCACCATAGAATCGTATGGATATTATCCAAGGGGTGGAGGAAAAGTGAGGGCCGAAATAATTCCAGTGAAAGAAGTTAAGCCATTAAAAAATATCGAAAGGGGTATAGTTAAACAATTAAAGGGACTTTCAGGTGTTGGTAATCTTCCATTGTCAATAGCCGAACGACAGAAACATGGCCTCATGGAGAAAATAAAATCAGAGATGAAGGACATTCCATACCCTGTTGAAATAGAACTTCTGAATGTCTCAACACCAGGGCAAGGAACATTTATATTTCTTGAGTCGGAATCAGAACATTCAGTTGCAGGTTTCACCTCACTTGGTGAAAGAGGAAAACGGGCAGAAACTGTGGGAGAAGAGGCAGCAAAGGAATTTTTAGATTATTACAACTCAGGTGCAGCCTTTGATCAGCATCTCTCAGATCAGATAGTTTTATATTTATCAATGTGTAATAAGGAATCAGAATTCACTACTTCCTGCATCACACACCATCTGTTGACGAATTTATGGGCTATCAGTTTATTCAGAGAATTCCATTATTCTGCTGAAGGAGAGATAGGGAAACCAGGGAAAATAAAAATCAATTCATTATTGTAACTACTTTTACCTTCCCCTCATTATTCCCCTGAAGAGAAATGGTCTGTCATCATCAAAGAGCATTCTTCGTACTTCTGGTATCAGGTTTATTGTGACTATCACCTTGCTTTCCTGAATGACATAACGGACATCGAGGACATCAGTATAACCATAGTCAGAAGGATAGTAGAGCGGTCTTATTTCATAGCCGATTGTATATCCTGTAGGATCAATAATCTTGCTCAACCTTGATTGCCAGAAGGAACGGTGAAACTTCACAAACCTTTCTGCCTCCTCCAGCGCCTCTTTTGCCGGAACACCTCGTTTTATCTTGTAATCAAATTCAGGTGCATATACTTCGAATGTATGCTTATCATCTTCTTTATCAAGAATCGCAATGGTTTCTATGTCATTACTATATCTACCTCCGTAGAGGATGAGCGTATACGTTCCTGATATTTCTGCAACCGTGGCTCCCTCTGTTCTCAGATATATTCCATGGACACAGGAAATAATGGTCAGGAAAAAAGAAATCACTACAAGTGTGGGTACTATATGATACAAGAAATTTTTCATAATATTGTTCCTCACATAAAC
>JAOUJR010000212.1 GCA_029883145.1 Nitrospirota bacterium | reverse complement strand
GTCGCTAACATTTCGGCTGCAAAATAGACAGCACCATAACCTGTAGCCTCAGGCCTTATCAAACTGCCCCCGTACTCAAGACCTTTTCCAGTAAGGACACCTGTGTGCTCATTGACAATCTTTTTGTAGTAACCATACATGTAACCTATTTCTCTCGAACCAACACCTATGTCTCCAGCAGGCACATCAATATCAGGACCGATATGTCTGTAAAGCTCTCTCATAAAAGCTTGGCAAAACTTCATCACCTCGTCATCTGATTTTCCTTTTGGATCAAAATCAGAACCACCTTTTGCACCTCCCATAGGAAGTGTAGTGAGAGAATTTTTAAAGATCTGCTCAAAACCCAAAAATTTCAAAATACTTAAATTTACAGAAGGATGGAACCTGACGCCGCCTTTATACGGTCCGATTGCATTGTTAAATTGAACTCTGAAACCTCTGTTTACATGAACTTCACCTTTATCATCAACCCATGGAACGCTAAAGATAATCGATCGGTTAGGTTCAACAATTCGTTCATAAATATTTGCTTTTACAAACTCAGGGTGCTTTTTTACTGTAGGTTCAAGTGTTTCCATGACTTCTTTTACAGCTTGGTGAAATTCGTGTTGATCAGGGTCTTTTTGTTTTACCCTTTCGATAACGTTATTAATAGTGGACATCCCTATGCCTCCTCATGTAGTGAATTGCAATTTGCTGTTCCTTAGAAAACTTACTCCACATAACATTAATTGTTTTAATGAGTCTATATTGCTATGTTGGATTTAAATCTCGGAGAGTATAGTGAAACCTATATAACCCACGTTTATCAATCAGGAGATACCTGAAACTTATATAGTAAAAAATACTATAATCTATATAGGGGAAAACACTATAAGAGGAAGGGATAATGTGAGATGAAAAAACATTATTTTATAATACCGCTTTCGATCCACCGGATGGCATACCTCAGCAGTTCAGTTGAGGTTTTTATTTTTAATTTCTCCTTTATATGCGCGCGGTAGGATTCAACAGTTTTAATACTTACATGTAATTCTTTTGCTACCTGACGTGTCTCCAATCCTTGTCCAATTAATTGAAAAACTTCTAATTCTCTATCGCTGAGTGCTTCAAGTGGAGAGTACATTTTATCAGGCTTTCCATCAATGAATTTCTCGAGCAATTTTGACCCAATCTTTTCACTCACATATATTTCACCGTTCAGCACTTTACAGATGGCTTCCATCATCTTTTCAACTGCTTCCTGTTTCATTATGTAGCCTCTTGCCCCTGCCCGAAGAGCGCGCTCTGCGAAAAAGGATTCGTCATGCATAGATACAACTAAAACAGATAAATTACTGTATTTCAATTTAATCTTTTTAATGAGTTCTATACCGTCAATGCCCTTAAGGGAAATATCAACGATAATCAAATCGGGTTTTTGTTCACTAATAGCTTCAAGAGCTTTATGTGTATCTTCTGCCTCTCCACAGACGGTAAAGTTTGTCTCCTGATTTATGAGCTGGGTAAGCCCCTTACGGAAAATCGGATGGTCATCAACAATGAGAATTTTGGTTATCTTTGTCTGAGATTTGCCTTGTGGTTTAGTTACCATTTCTTATTTCTACCTTTACTTTTTATTTTGAAAGGAACAAACGACAATGGTTCCGCCATCAAAGTCATTTCTGATATCAAGGGATGCGCCAATCATTCCAGCTCGATATTTCATAATATTAATCCCCATACCTTTATTTTTCTCGATCGTTTCCGGGAAACTAAAGCCATTGTTTTTTATTGTGAGGGTAATTGCTCCATCTACCTTGTGAAGACAAATCAATATATCTGTTGCCTTACCATGTTTAATAGCGTTATTGACAGCTTCTTGGGTAATACGGTAAAGGTGTGTTGCCATTGTGTTATCATGAACGAGAATAGGTTTATCACACATAAAACGGCATGAGATGCCAAATAGCCCTTCTATATTGTATGTCAGTTCAGAAAGCGCTGCCATTAAACCATCAGCCTCAAGTCCCACGGGGTTGAGGCCTCTTGCGAGACCCTGTGTATGAGTTGCCGCCTGATCAATAAGTGTCACTATCTCAGCTGCATTGGCAGCTTCGTCCAATGATATTGTAGCGATTTTTTGTTCTAAAACCTTACACAATAATGCTATGCCTGCAAGATGTTGGCATAGACTGTCATGGAGATCCTGTCCAATTCTCCGTCGTTCCCATTCACTTATTTCCAAAATCTCTTTTTCTAAACGTTTACGTTCAGTGACATCACGTAAAATACCCAGAACCTCGTCTTCTCCACTCACCGCTATTAATACTTCATAATAACGAGTAAAATTGTCAACAGTAACGCATTGTTCAAAGAGTTTTGTTTCATTGGACCTTAATACTTCTTCAACATAGTGTAAGCCTTGCTGTATTATTTCTTTTGAGAGTATCTTATATCGGAAGAGTAGTTCATATATATTTTTACCCAGGAACTCGATATGAGACATTTTAAGATTAAAGTCTTTCCCGCTTTTAAGGTCAAGAATAGTACCGTCCTTTTTAATTCGGAATATCAGGTCCGGTATTGCATTAAGAAGTGCTTTGTTTTTTGCTTCACTTTCTCTTAAGGCATCTTCAGCCTGTTTAAGTTCTACAATTTTTCCTATCCGTTTCGCAATAGCATTGATTAAACTCCTTTCTTCTTTAAAGAAAGGTCCCTCGTCACATTCTGGTTTTTTCTCAAGGTAACAAACCTCCAGAAAGCCTGCATGTTTACCTTGTACTATGATGTCACAAGACTGCTTCCATACTGTTTCTTTAAAATGAGAAGTCTTGAAGATTTGTTTTCCCAGAATGATTCGAGCGCATGTACTATCAGGATATTGCCAGGCAGGGGGAATAATGTCGGCAGTACCCTGGAGTATTTCATCTAATGAAATTCCTTGTCTATTCACAAGATTAGAAATGGCATAGAGACAGTTCAACTCCTTCACTCTTTCACCTAAAGCATGGGTATGTTTTTGTAACACCTCTCTTATTTGATTTTGTTTGCTTTTTGTAGTTTTTAGTGTGACAATTTGTTTGCGCAGTTTTGTCAATTCATTTAAAAGTTGTTTTTTGGTTTTTTCTTTATCTTTTAACAAGAATATTCCCCTTTATAGTATTACCTGCGTGTAAGTTTTAAAAGAATAACATAAATGATATTAAAAATCGATGAGGCATAATTGTCCTGTGATACACGGATAAAATCGCATACATCGGCGAGCGAATTAACGTCTCAACTATATTTTCTTGACTTCAAATCAGCTATTTTATAGAATCCTTTTATGTGAAGAGGTTACCGGTAGTACAAAGAATGTAAGAGGAGTTTTATTTTGAAGTTACAGGGTCGGTCAACATGGTTATAGGTGTACCAAAAGAAATTAAACCTGAAGAGAATCGTATCGCAATTGTTCCTGGAGGAGTAGAAACCATTGTTCATAAGGGGCATACAGTGATTATCGAACAAGGCGCCGGACTCGGAAGCGGTTTTATCGATGAAGACTATATAAAGGCTGGAGCACGGGTTGTTCAGAAACATGAAGATGTCTTTGCAGAAGCAGAGCTTCTGCTCAAGGTGAAAGAACCTTTGCCAGAAGAATACAATCTTCTCAGGGAAAGACAGATTATATTCACCTATCTTCATCTTGCTGCATCGGAGGAGCTTACAAGAAATCTTCAGGAGAGAAAAATTATTGGAATTGCATATGAAACAGTGCAGACAGAAGATGGGTTTCTGCCTCTCTTGGCTCCGATGAGCGAGATTGCAGGAAGAATGGCGCCACAAGAAGGTGCAAAGTATCTGGAAGAAACCTATGGAGGGAGAGGAATTCTTTTAGGAGGTGTGGCTGGAGTTCCCCCTGCAAATGTGGTAATCTTCGGCGGGGGGAATGTTGGCTATAATGCAGCC
>JAOUJR010000209.1 GCA_029883145.1 Nitrospirota bacterium | reverse complement strand
CTTAAGTATCCAATGATTAATGTTGGTAAGCGCGGAGAACCGGAGTGGAAAAAGGTAAGCTGGGACGAGGCACTGGGTTTTGTTGCTGAGAAAATGAAAAAAATAAAGGAGACTCATGGCCCTGAGGCCTTGGCCTTCCTCGGTCATGGAGGAGGTGAAAGATTTTGGGAACATTTGCTCCGCGCATACGGGAGTGAAAATAGTATCGGTCCCTGGTTCGATAGGTGACGTGCTCCAAGGGATATAGGTTATATCCTCACTTTTGGTACGGATCTGAGCTCACCAGAACCTTACGACTTCAAAAATAGTCGCTTTATTGTTCTTCTTGGCTACCATCTTGGAGAGAATGCACATAACAGCCAGGTGCAGGATGTTATAGCTGCCATAACTGATGGGGCAAAATTGGTTGTACTTGATCCCCGGCTTTCTAACATTGCAAGTAAAGCAAACTGGTGGCTCCCTATAAAGCCTGCTACTGATTTAGCAATACTGCTTGCATGGATAAAAATAATCGTAGATGAAGGTCTCTACGATAAGGATTATGTATCAAAATATGCTATAGGGTTAGACAAGCTCAAAGAAGCAGTAAAAGAGTGTACCCCCGAGTGGGGCTCCGCTGAAACAGAAATCCCAGCAGAGACTATTGTAACTATTGCCAGGGAGATGGCAAAACATAAACCACACGTCTGTGTTTGTGCGGGAAGACATAATGCCTGGTATGGTAACGATATTCAGAGGATCAGGGCAATAGCAATACTCAATGCACTCATGGGTTCATGGGGTAGAGAGGGGGGATATTATTTACGTCCAAAGGGTACTGTTCCAAAATATCCAGGGATTCCTGAATATCCAAGGCCCGAAAAACCTCCCTTGGGTTACCCGTTCACCTTTGGCCTTCCTACTACCGAAGCCATAAGAAATGCTTCTATTACCGGAGAACCTTACCCAGTAAAGGGTTGGATTGTGTATGCCTTTAATTTGATAAAGGCTATGCCTAACCCAAAGGCGACAAAAGAGGCTATAAAGAATCTCGACCTGATGGTGGTTGTCGATGTGTTGCCTACCGATACAGTGAACTTTGCAGATGTGGTCTTTCCTGAGTGTACCTACCTTGAGCGGTACGATGATTTAAAGATCGGCAAGCTGGAGATGTTTGAGGTCTCATTGAGGCAGCCTGTTGTAAAGCCAATGTTTGAAACTAAGCCTACATGGTGGATTGCAAGAGAGCTCGGGATCAGACTGGGACTTGAGGAGTATTTCCCATGGAAGGATGCAGAAGAATATCTGAGGGCGAGGTGTGATGCAGCAGGGGTGGATTTCGAAGAACTGAAACAAAGGGGGGTTATCAGATATCCAGAAAAGGCTAAATCATATATTACGCCAACAAACAAGCCAACCTTTAATACGCCATCTGGTAAGATTGAATTATACTCAAAGCAGCTTGCTGACCAAGGTTTTGATCCCTTACCTCAGTATTCAAAACACGACGAACCCCCACCAGGCTATTTCAGACTCTTCTACGGGAGGAATTCATTACATTCATTCTCCCGAACTACCAATAACTTCATGCTTACTGATCTGGTACCTGAAAATGAACTCTGGATAAACAGCAAAAAGGCAAAGGAACTTGGAATTAAAAATGGTGAGCATGTAAGTCTCGTCAACCAGGATGGAATAAAGTCTCCAACAGAAATAAAGGTGAAGATTACAGAGAGGATCAGGGAAGACTGTGTATTCATGGCTCATGGCTTCGGGGCTCTTTCGAGAGGATTAACAAGGGCATACCATAAAGGTGTAGGTGTTGAAACGTTGATAACGAGATACAAAATTGACCCAATAACAGGCGCAACTGGCATGAGGGTCAACTTTGTAAAAATAATAAAAGAGGCTTAACATGAAGACATACACTGGAATAATCGATATGGATAGCTTTAAAAGAACTCTATCTGATCTCTTGAAGGGCAAAGGGGGAGTTCTAATGTATCTCTCGGCAGTGGGGATACTGTTAGGGGTGTATGCAGTTATCAAGATAGTGATAGAAGGGCATGGTGCAGTTACCAATACCTCCAGTTTAGTACCTTGGGGTATTCAGATTACTACCTATATTTTCTTCGCCCTTGTTAGTGGAGGCTGTACCTTTGTAAACTTTTTTGGCCACATCTTCTATAAAAAAGAATATGAGTCAGTATCAACGAAAGTGGTGTTCCTGGGAATGCTTACTGCTCTTACTGGCCTCGGTGCCCTTGCCTCAGAACTGGGAAGGGTCGAAAGGCTTTACATGTTTGTGATAGCTCCGAACCCATCCTCCCCTATGTGGTGGATGGTTCTCTGGTACACCCTTTATACCTTAGTAAAAATTTTTGAATTTATAGATACAAAGCGTGGCAGGCATTCAAAAAGCCTACTATGGGCTACATTTCTTGTCGCTATAGTAACCTATAGCACTATTGCGGCTATTTTCGGTATTGCAGAACAAAGAGTCTACTACTATGGTGCAGTGCTTCCTGTCTATTTCCTCTGCGTTGGCTTTCTTTCAGGCAGTGCCCTTTCAGCAATAGTTGCGGCTGCAGCAGCGAGGCAGACTCCCTCTCTCTCGGACATGATTATAAAGCCATTCAGAACTTTCTTAGGGATAGGGCTTGGTCTTGCCTTTTTCCTTACCTTCTGGAGGCTCATAATAGGGTCTGCTGCACAAGTTGAAGGCTCTGAGATATTTGAAATGACAATGGCAAGCACTGTTATAGAAGATATACTTTTAGCACTCGTTGTGCCATTCCTGTTGTTATATTTTTCAAAAGGTTATAAAGGGCTTTTTGCATCTTCTCTCATAGTCCTGGTTATGCAGTTTAACTCCAGATACCACCTGATCATCGGTGGATTCAAAATTCCAGTCTTCAGAGCATATGACATACCAGAGGTTGTACCATACTCGCCATCACATGTTGAAGCTTTCATAGTAATCGCTACCATCTCTTTCGTTGTATTTTTCTACCTCCTTGCAGAGAAATCAAGATTACTCGAGACATTCCACAAAAAGGAGGATGCATAGTATGAATGAAGATATACTTTATGATAAAGAAGATATCCTTTACATAATGACAGAGGATCTTAGAAGGGCATTAAAAAAACCGGTGCATGAGAGAAAATGGGCTATGGGTATAGATTTAAAAAAATGTATTGGCTGCCATGCCTGTACCACTGCATGTATGTCAGAGAATCTCACCCCCCCGGACACTCAATATCGTGTAGTAATGGAAGAGGAGATCGGGGAATTTCCTAATGTCTCTGTCAGGTTTTTACCAAGGCCATGTATGCAATGTGAAAATCCACCATGTGTATCCGTCTGCCCCGTACGTGCAACCCGCAGGCGAGATGATGGTATAGTAGTGATAAAATATAAAAAATGTGTCGGGTGTGGCTACTGCATAGTTGCCTGCCCATATGGTGCGAGATCCATTGACAAGGGGAATTATTACACTGGGAAATTCAGGAAGGAAACCTATGAGGTAGAGGCATCCGAAGAATATGGCAAATCATGGGAAAGACGGACACATTTTAGCTCACCTGTAGGGAATGCAAGGAAATGTCATTTCTGTATACACAGAATTGAAAAAGGGAAATTGCCCAGATGTGCAGTAACCTGCCTTGCTCAAGCAGTATATTTTGGGGACATATCCGATCCTGAAAGCCTGGTAACAAAATTTACCTCGAAGTCAAATACATTTAAGTATAAAGAGATCTTAGGTACAAAACCGAGAGTAATCTATATAGTTTGATAAATTCATACTTCCTTTTTAGTATGACGTGGGGCTCGCTCTGCGTAATGGGCTTTATCATAGGCTCATTTTTGAGTGCAAGGTCTTTAAAGAGGTTTCGTTTGCCACCGGTGCTCAGCAGCGAGCTATTGTCAGCCTTTCTCGGAGGTATTATTATGG
>JAOUJR010000008.1 GCA_029883145.1 Nitrospirota bacterium | reverse complement strand
ATGTTGTTAATCAAAGAATTCCTCGAAGCTCAGCTTCGGGTATAAACATAAACCTTATAGTCTGTCATTCCTGCGAAGGCAGGAATCCAGAAGGATAAACTACTCGAGACCCTCTGGATTCCGCATCAAGTGCGGAATGACAGATTTGATACCCTGCAGCTTGCTGCGGATTATTCATTTATTTTTAATTCTTACTTTCTTGCAATACCTGTTCTCTTTGCAGTCTCAGCAACTTCATGGGCAACAGCAACAACCACCTTTTTGTTAAAAATACTTGGTATTATATAATCTTCAATCAATTCATCATCTTTTACTGAATATGCAATTGCCCTGGCAGCAGCAATTTTTACTTCTTTATTTACACCCTTTGCCCTAACATCCAGTAAACCCCTGAATATCCCAGGATAGCTCAGTGCATTGTTTATCTGATTGGGATAATCAGATCTGCCTGTTGCAAGGACTTTCACGATTGGAAGTGCATCTTCTGGTGCTATTTCCGGTTCGGGATTTGCAAGTGCGAATACTATTGGTTCACTGGACATTCGTTTTATATCATCTGGTGTGATGATATCAGGGCTTGAAAGACCTATAAAGACATCTGACCCTTCCATGGCATCTGATATGCTCCCTTTGATTTTCCTCGGATTTGTCTTATTTGCAAGAAACAACTTATAGGGATCCATATTGTTTCTTCCTTCATAGAGGGAACCTCTCCTGTCACATACAACTATATCTTCAACTCCATAAGCGAAGAGAAGAAGGGCAGTAGCTGCACCTGCTGCACCAGCTCCGACCACAACTACCCTGAATTTCTTTATATCTCGTTTGAAAAGCCTTGAGACGTTGATGAGGGCTGCGAGAACAACTATGGCTGTTCCATGTTGGTCATCATGGATAACAGGTATGTCAAGCGCCTCGATAAGCCTTTTTTCTATTTCAAAACATCTCGGTGCAGATATGTCTTCAAGATTTATGCCTCCAAAGGGAGGTGAAATATATTTCACCGTATTGATAATTTCTTCGGTCCCTTTGGTTTTAAGTGCTATTGGAAAGGCATCAATGCCAGCGAACTCCTTAAAAATCATTGCCTTGCCTTCCATTACAGGCATAGCAGCTTCCGGACCTATGTCTCCGAGACCGAGAACTGCAGTGCCGTCTGTTATAATTGCCACTGAGTTTCCTTTTATTGTGTAACGATAGGCATGTTCTATATTATCGTGAATGTCTCTGCAAATCCTTGCCACGCCCGGGGTATAGACCTTGGATAAGTCATTTCTATCTCTCACAGGTATCTTATTGTGGATCTCTATTTTGCCTCCCTGATGTGCAAGGAAAGTTCGATCCATTACCCTGAGGATTTTGACTCCTTTTATTTTTCTGATTGACTTTGCAATGTCCTTCTCGTGTTCCTCATCACGTGCATTCACCGTAACATCTCTGATCATCTTTCCTTTTTCAAAACGAACAATGTCAACAGAACCGAGGTCACCACCAACCTGACCTATAGCTGTTGCGATCTTTGCAAACATTCCTATTCTGTTCTCTATCTCTAACCTGATTGTGATACTGTAACTCGGACTCGGGATTCGTGTCATACGTAACTAATCCTTTCCACAATAGAATGTTTTCAATCGTCTATTTAATACAAACGCATTAAAAGTTGTTAGATTGTCATTGCGAGCGACCAAAGGGAGCGTGGCAATCACGAAAGATTTCGGGATTGCTTCGTCGGTCGTATCGACCTCCTCGCAATGACATTTTACTTAAAGCGTTAGTATCAACAGATTGTTTAAAATAAAATAACCGAACATCAATAATCAATGACCAAATAAATTCCAATACTCAATAACAGTAGTTTTAGCTTGCCAGTGTGTCAGCCTGCAAGTTTGTTTCTTGACATCTCTTTTTTCTCAATGCAGTCTATAGTATGGATTATTTATGGGCAATACTCGCATTCACTGCAGCCTTTACACTCGCAACAAGCGATGCACTTACGAAAAAGGCGCTTGCTTCTCATGATGAATATATTGTTGCATGGCTCAGACTTGTTTTTTCCTTGCCCCTTCTGGTTGTTTCTTTTATATTTATACCGGTGCCTGAGCTCGATAGTAATTTTTATGCTGCTTTCTTGCTTGCTGTGCCGCTCGAAATACTTTCTATAGTATTGTATATAAAAGCATTGAAGCTTTCTCCATTAAGCCTTACACTGCCATTTCTCGCACTCACACCTGTGTTTCTTATCTTTGTCTCTTATCTTATACTCGGAGAGAAGGTATCTTTATGGGGTAGTATGGGCATTCTTCTTATCACAGCAGGGAGTTATACACTGAATATAGAAAAAATAAAAGCAGGCATAGGTGAGCCATTGAAGGCAATTACAAAGGAGAAAGGCTCGATTATGATGATAGGTGTTGCGCTGATTTACAGTGTTACCGGATCTCTCGGTAAAATGGCTATAGAGCATTCTTCACCCTTATTTTTCGGGACTACATACTTTATAGTATTAACACTTTTTTTTACTCCAATTGCGTTATATAAAGGTCGTAGATACCATCAACGTCCTCAACGTCCTAAAGGCATAAAGATAAGGAGAGAAGCTGTTCTGTCATCTTTTTTGCCTGGTATCTTTTACTCGTTCATGGTGGCATCACATATGATTGCAATAAGCCTTGCAAATGTCGCTTATGTGATATCTGTAAAAAGGATAAGTTTGATTATCGGTGTGCTCTATGGTTATTTTTTATTTAAGGAAAAAAATATAAGAGAGAGGCTTTTAGGAGCGACACTGATGTTTATTGGTTTTGTGATTATTATAGTGGTAGCTTAATACTTAAGTACCTCTATGCTTTTGGTTCAATTCTGTTTTACAATATACTATGCTCAATGTATTAATTATCTCTGATGAATCAAGAGAAATAACTGCATTATTTAAAACAGTCAAAGATACTCTTCATAAACAAAAATCAAAACAGAAGGGCATTTCATTTGGGACTGACCCAGTCAATCCTTACAAGTATGATATAGCTCTCCTTGACCTTGCTACCGAGAATTGGCAGAAAAGACTTTTAGATCTCAGGCAACGGTTACCTGTTATTGTTGTTTCAAAGCCTGATATAAAAATGGCTGTTGAGGCCATGAAACTTGGTGCGTGTGATTTTTTAGTAAAGCCGCTTATTGGTGAGGTCTTAACCGAGGTAATCGATAGACACAGAAAGAAGATGCTTGGTCATAAAAACGGATTTGACGAAACAATAGGTACAAGCCCGATAATACAAGAGGTTTTTGGTGTAGTAAAAAAGGCAGCAGTGAGTGAGAGTAATGTGTTAATCACCGGGGAAAGTGGTACAGGCAAGGAACTTGTAGCAAGGGCGATTCACCGGTGGAGTCCGAGAAGCGAAGGCCTCTTTATTATTATTAATTGCAGTGCCATACCTGATACCCTTCTTGAGTCAGAGCTCTTTGGTTTTGAAAAGGGCGCCTTTACCGGTGCAAATTATACAAAAAAGGGACTGCTCGAACTGGCTGATGGCGGCACTGTATTTTTTGATGAGATAGGGGATGTGTCTCCTTTGTTTCAGATAAAGATATTGAGAGTTATACAAGAAGGTGAAATTATGAGAATTGGAGGTGCACATCCTATTAAAGTTGATGTGAGGATTATCGCTGCGACGAATAAAGATATCAATTATGCCTGTGAAAAAGGCACATTCAGGGAAGACCTCTTCTACAGACTCAATGTGATCAATATCCATCTTCCGCCTTTGAGGAACAGGATGGAAGATGTTCAGGTTCTCATAGAACATTTTCTACAGAAACATGCTCCTAAAAGAAAAGATATATTGATTAGGTGCATTACTGATGAAGCTATGAATATGTTAATGAACTATTCGTATCCGGGAAATATAAGGGAACTTGAAAATATCATTGAGCGCGCTATATCCTTTGCAAATAGTTCTGAGATATTTCCACAAGACTTGCCATCGTACTTACTGCAGTCCCCTTCACAAAAAGTAGTGTCTACACCAAAGTTGAAGGAGAAACTTAGAGATATAGAGAAGGAATTAATCTGGACTGCTTTACAAAAATCAGGGGGGAATATATCACAAGCAGCAGCATCACTCGGTGTATATCGTCAACAGCTCCAGAGAAAAATAAAAAGACTTAAAATAGCAACATAATGTTTCAAAGCAACAAATAGTTGCATCATATCTTTCTAAGAATCTGCTTCTTTAAATGCATCATAACATTGCACTATTTAAATGTAAGAAAATGGTATATCTTTAATTATCAATAGGTTACAAGGTTGGCATGTATATTGCGATTTATAATATTATAAAGACCTAAATAAATAAATATATAAATATTATTTATAAAAACCTTTAATGTATCATAATTAAGGGGAAATGTCTATAATTTTTTTTGTTATTAAAATTTGGTATAAATATTGCGCCCTTGCGTTTATTTTTAAAATCATTATCATAAAGACATGAAATGATAATTATATGAAGTTAGAGAAGACTATAGACAGAGACAGTAAAGAGAAACTCTATGTACAGATATACTCAATTATTAAAGAAAAGATAGAAAATGGCGAATGGCCTTCGGGCACCAAAATTACCACAGAGGATGAACTGTGTAAAACGTATGATGTGAGTAAGGTCACTGTGAGAGAAGCTATCTCTGAATTAGTGAGAGAGGGTTATCTCAGAAGGCAGCAGGGTAAAGGTACATATGTTACTTACTCAATGCGTAATTTAGGACTCGCCATGAAGACAAGATTAACAGAAGATATGCTTGGAGAGGGGGTAAGAGTAAAAAAAGAGTTGTTATCAAAGGGTGTAAAGGTGCCATCAGAGGATATTAAAGGATATTTTATGAGAGAAGACGGTATATATTATATCCTTTGTAAGGGAATTGTTGAGGACGAGCCGGCATATCTCGAGGAGTTGTTTGTCCCTTTGGTAATATTCCCTAACATAGATGGAGAGGAAATTTGCCCGATCTCATTATATGATCTGATCCAGGAAAAAGCGATCAGAAAAATATTTAAAGTAGTACGGACCATAGAGGTAACCAAGATAAAGGGTGATGCTGCAGATATTCTCAAGGTGAAGGAAGGTACCTCTGCATTGCTTATTCATACGTTATTTATTGGACAGGACAAAAGTACTATAGCTTATACAAGACTTGTCGGAAGCAGCAGAAGGTATAAAATCCAAACAGAATTTGAGAGGATTAATTAAACATTGTTTAAATTTAAATGTATTGTGGTACAATAGGTGCGGATTGGGAATCTGGGGGGGCCTATTTTGATAATTTATAAAGCTCCAAAAAATCTTAAGGAAAAAGGAGGTATTTTATTAAGGTATTGGTAGCGACAGACGGCTCAGAACAAGCTATGAAGGCGGTTGAACGTGGGCTGGAGCTGGCGAAGAAAGAAGGGGCGAAGGTGACGCTTATGTCGGTGGCTTACTATGCCGGGTTAGATGATGATGAGATGCCGCTGAACATAAGGGATAAACTTGATGCTCAAGCCATGGATGCCCTGAAAAAGGCGAAGGCACTCTTTGATGAGAAAGCAATAGCAGTTGAGACCGCAATGGAGGCAGGGATTGTGCCGGCTAACAACATCATCAGAAAGGCGGAAGAGGGTAACTTTGACCTCATTCTCGTCGGAAGCAGTGGTCTTGAAAGAGGCCTGCTTGGAAGTACGTCCACTAAGGTTGTATCACATGCACCATGCAGTGTTACTGTGGTGCGGTAAGTGTGTGAAGGAATTCAAAATAGAAGGGGGTGGGAGAAGAGATTTTCAGAGTTTTTAGAAAAACAAAAGAAGAAAAGAAGAAAGGAGGTAATGAAATGAAGAAGGTATTTCTGATTCTTTTTGTCCTTGTGGTGAGTCTTTCCTTGATCCTTCCTGTACTGGCACAGGAAAAGGCTCCAGCAGAGAAGGCTCAAGTAGAAAAGGTTGTGGCAAAGGCAAAAAAGCTTAGCAAGAAGGACCCAATTACATGGGTAGCTGACACAAGGGGAGAGCATGGTAAGGGTGTATGGGGATGGAGTACCGCCATGTACAATGAGAACATTTACGCATATGCCTTATTTAGTATTGCCGTGATGGTCGCTATGGGTTACATGTTGGGTACCCTTTCGGACATTGTGATGGGAATGACCGGTATAGATCTTAAGACCCGTAAATTAAGAGAATAGGAGGTTGTTGTATGAATAGGTTTAATTGGATTCTGGCATTGGCCTTTGCATTACTCCTTATACCTAAGAATGCAGCTGCCATGTACATGCCTGTCTCCGGTGCGGAGATCAGTGTATGGGCTATCCTCGCTCTGGGATTTGGTGTAGGAGTAATGGGAGGACTCTGGGGCATTGGAGGTGCATGGCTGATTACCCCTGGTCTGAACATATTTGGCTTTCCAATGGCCTATGCCATCGGGACAGATATGGCACATATTGCTGGTAAATCAATAGTGTCTACATTCAGACATGCAAAGTTTGGAAATGTTGACTGGGCTGTTGGTTTAACCATGGTAGCAGGTACAATAGTAGGAATAGAAATTTCTGCAAGATTGGTTATGTACTTAGAGAGGATAGGCTTCGTAGGTCCAGTAGTCAGATGGACATATGTCGTGATTCTGTTTATCATCACTACCACTGTCTGGTATGACTACTTTAAAAAGATGCGGATGGAGAAAAAAGGGATAGTCGAGAAGGAAGCGGTTAAGTCTGCATTCACGCTTGCCCCATACCTTCACAGGATTCCTCTTCCTCCTGTGGTTAACTTTAAGCATGCAGGCATAAGGTGTAGTGTATGGGTTCCTGTAATTGTAGGGCTTATTACAGGAATATTTGCAGGTTTTCTTGGAATAGGTGGAGGTCTTCTAAGGATGCCTGCCCTGATATACCTTGTAGGCATGCCTACATACATAGCAGTAGGGACAGACCTTTTTGAGGTCTTGATATCAGCTGGCTTTGGTGCATTCACTTATACGGTAAAAGGAAGGTGTGAGCTAATAGCAGCAGTTATCATGATCATTGGGGCAGGTGTAGGGGTACAAATAGGTACAATATCAACAAAGTACATAAGAGGCTACGGGATCAGGGTGCTTTTTGCAATTGCAACTTTCATAGCTATGGTGTCTATTATCTGTAAGCAACTTGGACAAGCTACTATAGCGGGGACTCTGATTATGATTGCGATTGCAGGTCTTTGCGGATTTATAGTTTTTGGTATCTTTGTACCAGGAGTTATTAAGGAACTAAGGGAAAAGAAAGCAGGAGGTGGTAAAAGTGAACAATAGAGGGGTTGCAGCTCTAACAATATACTACATAATTGTGGCGGGCTTTGCTATTGTTTCTCTTGTATTTACCTTTGCCACCTATACTCGTACCGAAAAGACATTTCAGGGAGCTCTCATTGCTATTGATTTAGAGAAGGATATCATGATGTTAGATGATGAAACCACACCTGAAGTAGAAGCTATAGAATTTGATATCAAAAAGATTGAGAAGAAAGAATACCCCGATGTTGGCTGGCCCGTAAGGGTCTCCTACAAGGTTGAGGGTGGCAAGAATGTTGTAATAAGGATGGTGGATGTTGCAAAAGCCGCACAGATATTATCACTAACGGCCGTGAAGAAAGATGTTGCAAAAAAATATAATATAAAGTTTAAATAATAGCTTTAGGGTAAGCCCTTTAGGGCTTACCCTCCTTCTCTCCTGGTGCATTTTCAATAGTCTTTTCTCTTTAAATTTTTTGATAAAGGATTGACATCCATCTGTTTTATGTAGTATTGTTTGCAATGTCCTTTGGCTCATATAAGAGATGAGATCGATTGAAGATAGAGTAGCTCAGTTGTCCAGATGGAGAAGAATTGCCGGAATCTTTGCAGTCCTTTTCTTTATTATTTTTTTTATATCAGCCCTTGATTCCTGCGCCTCGCGCATCTTACAGCCACTCAATCTCGTTCATGTCCTTCCGGGGACTTTTGTAGTTATGAACGGTCCTATCGGGGATGATGTTAAGAGTGTGCATGAGCTTACATACCTTAGTAGTTCTGAACTCATTACGCTTAAAATCGAAGAAGTTTACAGAGAGTTCTACTTCGGGGGGTGCTCCTGGAGGGGAGGCCTGACGGTCAGCCCCGGTATTAAGCCCGGAGAGTATAAGTTGGCTGTAGGCATTAAAGACAGAAAGGATCAAAAGCCGGTACTTGTATTTGTGATAAGAGTGCATGAAGATGAGCAGAGTTATCGCAGTAGCTTCAAGTCCACCATAATGCTGTATACAGGTATCCCGAATTCCTGGGTTATGGTATCATCTTTGTTTTTATCCATTCTGTTCATCGGGACTATATATTATCTTTCTACGAGGAGGGAAACCCTCTTTTTAAAAATTGGGGTAGCAGAGGTATTTTGGGTCGGAAAAACTGTGGTCGGAAAAACTGTAAAAGGCTATGAGATAGGCTTTAGCCTCGGGACAAGACATGGCATCATGCCAGGTAGCCGCCTTAGCCTTTTTAATGAAAAAAGACAGTTTGTGGGAACTGTAGAGGTTCATAAGGCAACTGAAATACACTCTTTTGCGACAACGGGGCCTGAATGCCCTGTAAAACCGGGTTATACAGTACTCAAAATATAATTTCCGGCCTACCTTCTTCTCAGCATTAAGCCTATATAGAGACCTAAAAGTATAAATAATGCCAGTATTATTGTATTGATAATACCTATATAGTAAAGTACAATTACAAACAAAAATGCCACTATAAATGTAGTAATAAAAACCTTCATATTCATATCTCTAACCTTCCTGGAAGATATTTTTTAATACTAACTAATCAACCAAGCCCTGTCAAGGTAATTGGCTCTCTGGATGTTGTTTCTTTCCATTAGAAGGTCTATATTCCCTGAAAAAGCCAGATTCAGAGATAAAGTCCCTAAAACGTCTTCGCTAAATGCCGTAAAATCGATTTTCTCCAACCAACCCATATCTCAGTATCCCCAAAAATTACCTTTTCACTCCTTGTAATGTTTATCCATTTCATTTAGACTTCTTGTTTTTAGGTCCTTTAAATCTCCTCAGCCAGAAAAAGGGTTGATATTTCTGCCTCAGTTCTGGTGATGAAACAATCTGCTAAGCATACTTTCTATCTTATTGCGGAAGGCTATTGCGATTAATAAGACAGTTATTGCAATCCCTATGAGTATAAAAAACTCACGATACCGTTGTTGACGGAAATAGCTTCCTCCGAAGGTAATTAAGATTGTCCCCAAGAGCCTGCCTAAACTACTTATTAACAGGAATTCTTTATAGTTCATAGATCCCAGGCCCAGAACATAACATAGATAATCCTTTGGAAAACCGGGTATAAGAAATAGTAGTAATACGAGAAAGCTTTCCTTACGCCTTAACCCCAATATATAATTGAATCGTTCCAATATCTCTTTTTTAACAGTCTTTTCAACAAAAGGTTTGCCGAGAGCCCTTGAAAGGCTGAAGGCGAGTAAGGAGCCTAATGTTAACCCTATGGTTGAGAGAATGATACCCAATATAGGGCCATAGTAATACCCTCCCACGAAACCAGTAACCTCACCTGGAATAGGTGAAACTATAACTTGTAATGCCTGGATTATGATAAAACCGATAAATGAAATGTTGCCCAAAGACTCAAGTATGGTAATAAGCCTTTTTTTCTCCAGAAAGAGGCTGAATACATTACTCTCATATAAAACTATAACGACTACCAGGAAAATAGTCAGGGTGAGTATTCCAAGCCATGCACGACCTCCAATAGTTTCTACAATTTCTATTATAAGGCCTTCTTTTGTCTCATCTTTCTGTTCTGTTTTGTCTCCACCTCTCATTTTATCTCCCCGAGAATTTTTCCATGAAGAAGCCATGATCGTCATATAATAATATTTTACCTCGTTTTTTGCTATTTGTATTTGCAACTCCTCTTGTCCCTATTGTCCCGCCCGAGAAGTTGAACGTCAAGAGGAAAGCACGGCATTCGCCTTACCCTCCTCAATGAAAATGAAGACCAGTAGGAACTGTAGTGGCTCATACGGTACGTGAGACAAACTCTATAGGTACGGTAGGATATGATTCACCAGTCAAGGTTGGTTGCTTCGTCGCGCTTACAAGACAATAAGGTTATGTATCAACAATTAGGAGACTGGCTGAGGAAATTTAAATCAGGTAAACCTTCAGACAAAACCAAGAAAAAGGATTAAAAAGAATCAGATCATCTCCAAATTAATACAAACGCATTTATTGTTTTTACATTTTGTCACCCTGAACTCGTTTCAGGGTCTCATAATATACTGGTTTTAGATGCTGAAACAAGTTCAGCATGACACTTCATTTAATGCGTTTGTATTAGTTAATGGATTGGGAGGATTCAGGGGGTCAAGGAGCCAAGGATTCGAGGAATTAAATTAAAGATTAAAAATCAAAATGCAAAATAACAAATCAAAATTCAAAAATGAATTCAAAACAAGGATCATTAATCCAGTTATTCCCGAGGAGGCGGAAATCCAGTAGGTCAAATGAAGAAGTTTTATGTTTATATTCTTTGTAGTAAACGAAATGGCACTCTTTACACAGGAGTGACTTCTGACCTTGATAAGCGAGTTTATGAACATAAAAATAACTTAGTCAAGGGTTTCACTCAGAAATACAAAGTTCACTGTCTGGCTTGGTATGAAATACATGAATCTGCGGAGTCGGCCATTAAAAAAGAAAAGCAGATAAAGAAATGGAAAAGGGCATGGAAGTTGAAACTTATTAAAAAAAGTAACCCACGATGGGATGATTTATACGAAAGAATTTGTGAATATCCAGACGTGACCATAAGTCTGGATTCCTGCCTTCGCAGGAATGACGAGAACTAGTGTTAAATTGCATAAATTGGCGTATACGAATTGTCATTCCCGTGTAAACGGGAATCCAGAATTTTTGTGGATTCCTGCTTCCGCAGGAATGACGAAAACGAATGGATAAAAAGGAACTAATACAGGCATGAATAAACGTCAGAAAATAGCTGTAGTCATCCTGAACATTTTAATTATCACTGAATTATTTATCAGCATGTACCTTGCGCACAAAGACCCTGAAAATTTTTCCCTTGTCTTTTTTAAATACTTTTTTATGATGCTCATCCCCACCCTTATCTTGGCAAAAGTTGTAAAGTTGTTATGAAAAGACTCAGGACAGAGGAGCCACAGTTAAAAGCAGCTGATTATGACCAGAAGGTCGTCCCCCCTGTGAAGGTCTCATCTGTAGAGTTTCAGAAGACCATAGCTGCCTATTCAGGCAGGAGGATTGGAACTGCAGATGAAATCATGCTGGGTCGGATGGCTCGATGGAGGGGTATTGCGGGAAAGATAACAGCCTTTTTTTGTGTCCTCTTCATTGTATCTCTCCTTGATGGCTGTCAAGCCCAACTCAGGCAGCAGATAAATGTCCTCAATGTCCTACCAGGTGCAACGGAGAAAATCACGGGCCCTCTGGAGAAAAGGGTGTCCATCCAGGAGCTGACCTACACGAGCAGTTCGGATCTTATCCAGCTTTCCTTCATTGAGATTGATGCAGGATTTTGGTTTGGACAGCCTATGTGGCGCGCTTTGGTAATAGTGAGTCCTCACATCAAACCAGGAGAATATAGATTGGAGGTGATGCCCAGGGATACCGTGCAGAAGGCCCAGGGATTAATTCCTTTTCTGATTAAGGTGTATCAGGACCAGCTTAGCCTTCGTCAGAGTTTTAAATCTGCTATAAAGCGATATTCAGGAATTTCGCCCTGGCTTGTTTCCGGCTTTTTCTTTCTGCCGATTATTCTGGGATTTGGAGCCATATTCTTAATGTCAAAAAAGATGGAAAAGCTCATGGTTCGGAGTGGAAAGGCAGAGATTTATCAGGTCTGGGGGCGAATGGCAGGGTGTGAGGTAGCCTTCGGTCTCGGCATTAAACAAGGCATACATCCAGGTAGCTGCCTTACCCTTCTTGATGAGAATGGAAGACCGGTAGGTGTTGTAGTGGTTCAGAAGGTCTCCGAGACAGACTCAGTAGCGTTTGTAGAAGAGATAACAGGATTAGACCATAGAGTCAAACCTGGGTATATCGTATCGATTGACAAGTATTAAGAGATTGGGTTTGAGTGATCAAGGAAACTTTGCTGGAACGTGAACCCAGGAATCTTGTAAACCTTTTTATAGTATGGCAGGGCTTCGGCATTGCGTAATTCTGGATATAAACGGTAAAGATATGGAAAATTTAATAAAATATCTGACAGAATATTTAATAATAATACTCATTGTGTTGATGGCTCTGGTGATAGGATTAAATGTGGGCAAATGGATGAAGAGATTTAAATCAAGGAAACCGTCAGATAGACCTAAGAATAAGAAAAGGGACTGAGAAAACTTTTACACAGTTGCTAATTTATGGCATCATGGAACATTCAAAAAGAGGAGGAACCATGCCTGAGAAATTATTGGTTGTAGATGATGAACCTGATATGCTGAGGCTTCTGAGTATGATTATAAAGGAGAAGACTCCCTATGAGGTGGTAACCACGAACAATCCACTTGAGGCGCTTGAGCTGGCGAAGCAGGGTGGATTTGACCTTCTCATTGCAGACATGAAGATGCCCGGTCTTGATGGAATTGCACTGCTTGAGTCTGTGAAGCGTTTTGATGAGGACATCCCAGTGATTATCATCACTGCCTACGGGACGGTTGAGGCAGCGGTTGAGACGATACGGAAAGGAGCCTTTGACTTCATCACAAAGCCCTTCAAGAAGGAGCAGATACTGGTTACGGTAGAGAGGGCGTTGAAGTGGCTGAGGCTTGAAAGGGAAAACAAGATGCTCAAGGAACAGTTGATGAAGGTTGAGGGGTAAACTCAGATTTTACCTTCAATGTGCTCTTTGCAGAATTCCTCGAAATAGGTCTGAGTAATCACATCGTTATACATAACCATATCAAGCTGCTTGGTAAAAACCGTGAGTTTTCCCATTGCCTCTAACTTTCTTTCGATGTCCTGCCTTTTATATTTTGTGAGCATAGCATCAATCACATCTTCGGTGATTTTCACATTAAAGTCCATTCGCTTGAGTATTTCAGACATAAGCCTGACCCTCCTCATTCTCCTCTCCAGTGCCGCACCCCCGCCCTTGAAGAAGAACCTTATATAGTTATCATTGATACTATCTCCTACAAATGCCTCAACAGTGGAGAGGTGATAACCGAGTCTGATTGCAAAGTTCATGTATTCTTCTGAAATAAAGGAAAAACTTTCTTCACCCATTTTGTAGAGTTCATCCTCCGGAATTGTCATAGTATGTGTAACAACACCCAGGAATCCCTTGACATCAAAGGCCCTTGGCTCAGGCCATCTGATTGCCATGAGGCCTTTCAGGAATGCACTGAAGGGGATGGAATGGATATCCTTGGGTTTTGGGAATTTTGCACTACCCTCCATGCCCCCGTTGAGATCGATGAGGTAGATTTCCAGCGGGATGTCGACTGCGAGCTTCACGGTCTCACCGAGTTCATGGTAAGGTGTTTTAATAAAGGTAAACATTACACGCATTGCCATTTCATGGCAGAACCGCGTAATGTCATGGAAGGTCTCGCAGGATTCAGACCTGAACTTTGGATCTTCCGGATCAACCAGATTGAGCGGAATAACCCATTTCAGCACTTCTTCGAGGGCCTTAAAGAGAGGGGTATCTTTGAAAGGCTCTCTTCGTTTTGCTGCGAATTCAATGAGTTCATCCACGCGGCCCTCATAGATATTACAGTTGATTGCATCAACGGTTATCTCCTGCCCATTTTTGAGAACCTTTGTTGCATTCTCAGTATCGAGGAGCGCCGGTACCTGATATTCTCGTGTTAAGGATGCCATGTGGCCAGTGGTTGATCCCACATCGGTAATGAGAGCACTTGCCTTATTCATAACTATGACAAACTTTGTATTTGTGTGCCTCGCCACAAGTACCGCACCTTCAGGAAAGTTTTTCAAGTCCTCATCGCTCCTCACAATATGTACTTTACCAAAACCCACCCCTTTGCAGGCAATAACACCCTTATCGAGCAGGATGTGGTAACCAAGGATACGGGTCGGAATAGGCTTTTCTGGTTCCTTTGGTGTAATACGTAACGGCCTGGATTGTAAGAGAAAGAGTTGATGATCTTTGCCGATTGCCCACTCTATATCTTGAGGGGACCCGAAGTGGTTTTCGAGGGAGCTTGCAAATTGAGCGAGAGTCTTCACTTCCTCATCAGTCAGGCAAGGCGTTCCTTTCGTTGATTCCTCAACAACAGCTTCTTCCAATCCTCCTTCTGACTTGCATAAGAGCATGGTGGTCTGACCCGGAATCTTCTTCTGTATTATCTTCATTTCATTACTGCGAGACACCACATAGGTTTCAGGGGTCATAGTTCCGTCAACAACACATTTTCCCAATCCCCTGACTGCATTGATGAGTATTGAATCACTGTCAGGGTCGTTCGGGTCTCTCGAGTACATCACGCCTCCAGCCCTGGCATCTATCATCTCGAGCACCCCAACAGACATTACCATATCAAATTCCCGGAAGCCCTTTGTCTTATAGTAAAAGAGAGCCCTTTGATTGATGAGACTCGCGATGACTCCCTTGTATTTTTCTACGAGTGTATCAGAAGAGACATTAAGAAAGGTGGAGTATTGTCCTGCAAAACTGAACTCCCGGTCCTCCAGGAGTGCGCTGCTCCGTACAGAGACTTTGACGGTATGGCCACGTTGCTCACAGAGGCGTGCATAGGCATCCACTATCTCCTTTTCGAGGTCAGGGGGCGTTTCAGCCCCTGTGATCTGGTCCTGGATTTCCTTGCTGACCTTACTCAAAACATCCAGATTATCAATCGAAAGAGCGGATAATTTTTCGTTGATGGTCTCAGAGAGTCTGTTGTGCTCCATAAAGCGCTTGAAGGCATAAGAGCTGATTGCGAAGCCAAGGGGTATGGGGAGAGACACACGATTTCGTATTTCTCCAAGGTTGGCATTTTTAGATCCCACACGATCAGCCATTTCCTTGGTAATTTCATCAAAAGGAATGATATAGCTGCTCACAGGGATTTCAGCTTTTCTGGTGAGGAGATGCTGTATCTGAGAATTTATGTGATCGAATCGTTCATATAAGGCACGGTATCTGCCCCTCGCGATTGCATTGAGCTTGTCGATACTATTTTTGACTTCCTGGGCAATGAGTTTGATGCGGGATTCTATGTAGTGTGTGTCAAAGAGGAATTCGCCTGAAAGTTTTTCTTCCAGATCAGCCATGGTTTCGAGCACTGAATTGTTGCTCGCGAGGAGTTCTTGGAAATACTGATACCTCTTCTTAAAAGGTTCGGCCTTGCTG
>JAOUJR010000210.1 GCA_029883145.1 Nitrospirota bacterium | reverse complement strand
CTTGAGGATCAGAGATATGCATATGTTGTCGCGACATTTGAAGACCCTAAAATCACGAATATGAAGCTTGATTTACAGAAATATCCTGAAATAAGAAGAGCTTTATCCTTAAAAAGGCCAGTAATCATAAAGGATGCATTAAAAGATCCTATAATGAGAGAGGTATGGGATATAATAACTCCTATAGGGATCCGCTCTATTATGGTGATACCGGTGACTTTCCATGACGATGTCATAGGCACATTGCTCCTGAGGACTTCAAGAGCTGGTCGTACATTTACAGAAAGAGAAATAAGGCTCTGCAATGCTGTTGCAAGCGCATCTGCAAATGCCCTTTATAATGCATATCTCCATACCAAACTAAATAAAGAGAAGACAAAGCTGGAAAGATTTGCGATAATTGATTACCTGACAGGAATTTACAATATCAGATATTTCTACAATAGACTTGAAGAGGAATTCAGCAGAGCAAAGCGATACGATACCCCTTTAAGTTGTTTGATGATTGACATAGACCGCTTTAAAAAGATAAATGATACGTATGGGCACAGGATTGGCGATATCGTTCTCAGAGAATTTGCGCAGCTTGTAAAAAGGCACACGAGAAAATCTGATCTCTTTGCACGGTATGGCGGTGAAGAGTTCATCATGATCTTGCCAAATACATCACTACAAGGTGCAATTATCGAGTCTGAACGACTGAGAAATATGGTGAAGGAGCATCAATTTAGCATGCTTGAAGGTGAAAACAGAATTACGGTGAGCATAGGGATAGCCTGTAGTTTTGATGAAAAGATAAATACCCCTGATGACCTCATAGACATCGCTGATAACGCGATGTTCACCGCTAAGGATAAGGGACGCAATCAGATTTCGGTATATCCTCACATTTGAATAAGGCTACCCAATAACCAAATTACAATAACCAAACATAATAACAATAACCAATAATCAAATTCCAAGTTCCAAACCTATTTGGTAATTTGGTGCTTGGTTATTGGTGATTTTAAATTGAGAAGAGTGCATAACAAAGATTTGTCATGCAGCCATCTGTTACAATAAATTATGGATATTATAACCTCTCATATAAATGCTGACTTTGATTCCTTTGCCTCAATGGTTGCTGCAAAGAAACTGTATCCTGAAGCGCAGATAGTGTTCCCGGGCTCTCAGGAAAAGAAACTGAGAGATTTTTTAGAGGCATTCCATCTGGTAGAGATCAAGCGTATAAAAGATATTGATCTTTCAAAGGTCACAAGGCTGATTGTCGTGGATACAAAGATACCTCACAGGATCGGCCCTTTTGCAGAACTGCTCACGCAAAAAGGTATCAAAATACACATTTATGACCACCACCCGTTCAATAAAAATGATATCAGGGGAGAGGTTGAAAAGATTGAGAATGTGGGTGCTACCGCAACTATCTTTGTGGAGGTATTGAAAAATAAAAAAATATACATGACACCTATGGAGGCTACTGTACTCGCCCTGGGAATATATGAGGAAACAGGCTGTCTGCTTTTCCCATCAACAACAGAAAGAGACGTCCTTGTTGTTTCATATCTTCTCAGAAGGGGGGCAAACCTTAATATTGTCTCGAGCTTTTTAAAAACTGAGATGAGCATAGAGGAACTCGATCTCCTGAATGAGCTTGTTCAATCTTCAAAAGAGATTGTGGCAGAAGGCATAAGGATAATGGTAGCAAAGGCATCTCGTGATAGCTATATCGGGGATGCAGCTCACTTTGCCCACAGGATGATGGAGATAGAAGATATTGATGCAGTGGTGGTCTTACTCAGTATGGAAGGGAAAATAGTAATGGTTGCGAGGAGCAAAGTTCCGGAACTCAATGTGTCAAAGATAATGAAGGAGTTTGGAGGCGGAGGACATCCGACTGCAGCCTCTGCCACAATAAAAGAGGCATCACTTGAAATCGTCGAAGAGAGATTAACAGAACTCCTTCATGGATCTGTAAAACCAGGGAAGGTTGCCTCTGATGTGATGACAAGTCCTGTAATAAGCATCCAATGGAATTCATCTGTAAAGGAGGCAGAGGCAATGATGACCAGGTATGGTGTCAATGTCCTCCCGGTCTTGAAGGAGGGAAAGTATGTTGGCCTTATATCTCGTGAGGTTGTGGAAAAGGCGCTCTTCCATGGTTTTGGAAAAAGCAGGACAATGGAATTTTCAACTACAGACGAAATAACAGTAAGCCAAAATACTCCGATCAGAAAAATTGAGACATTGATGATCGAACAGAATCAGAGGTTCATGCCTGTTGTAGAAGAGGGAAAGATTATCGGTGCAATCACAAGAACAGACCTTCTCCGCACGCTTTATGAAGAGTTTCTCAGGCGAAGCAGAATAGAAAAAACAACGACAAAAGAAAAGCCATCTATTGGCAGAAGTCTTTCTTCCTGGCTGAAAGAGCGATATCCTTCGGAAATTTACAACCTTCTTAAACTTTCTGGTGAGGTGGCTGAAGAAATTGGGTTTACTGCATATCTTGTGGGTGGATCGGTAAGAGATTTGCTCCGTGGCGAGGAAAATCTTGATATTGATATCGTCATCGAAGGAGACGGAATTTCATTTGCGAAGGCCTTAGGTGAAAGGCTTCACGCAAAGGTGAGGTCACACCAGAGATTTAATACTGCCCAGGTGATTACTGAAACAATAAAACTCGATGTCGCAACAGCAAGGACTGAGTATTATGAGTCACCTGCAGCCCTGCCAAAGGTTGAGACATCGTCAATTAAGAAAGACCTTTACAGGAGAGATTTTACGATAAATACACTTGCAATAAAACTGAATCCGAATAATTTCGGAATCCTTATTGATTTTTTTGGCGGTCAGCGCGATTTAAGAGAGAAGGCCATAAGGGTGTTACATAACCTGAGTTTTATTGAAGATCCGACAAGGGCATTCAGGGCAGTCAGGTTTTCTGAACGGTTTGGATTTAAAATCAGTAAACACACAGAGAATCTCATGAAGTTAGCAATAAAGATGAATCTCTTTGAAAAGCTCTCAGGGCCAAGGCTTTATGAAGAACTCCTCCTCGCATTCAATGAGACCGAACCTGTGAAGACACTGAAAAGGCTTTCCGATTATGGTCTCTTGAAGGTAATACACCCACATCTTATATGTAATGAGGAGCTTGAGTCAACGCTCAAATCAATGTATGAAACGCTCTCCTGGTTTAACTTACTCTTTCTCGAGGAAAAAACAGACAGAGGAATTCTCTATCTCATGTCTTTACTTTCCGGATTAAAAGATGAAGAGGTGAGGGCTGTGATAGAACGATTATCACCATCACCAAAGGTGAGCGATATGATTATCAATGGGATGTCTCAGGCAAGGGATTTGTTGAGGAAATTTCCGCTCGATGACCCTGTAGAAATATATCATCACCTTCGCAAACTGAGTCTCGAAACAGTTTTATTCTCAATGGCCATAAGTAGAGACAGACAGAAACAGAAGGTGATATCGCAGTATCTGACTGAGTTGAGAAAGGTAAAGACAATCCTGAAGGGAGACGATCTGAAGAATATGGGTATCCAGCCAGGACCACTCTATTCAAAAATTCTCACAATACTCCTCGATGAAAGATTGAGAGGTCATCTCAAGTCACGTGAAGATGAGGAAAAGTTTGTGAAAGAAATTGCAGAGAGGGATGGAGTCCCTCTCTGCTCTACTCGGGTATAAACCTGCCTTCAAGTTTTTTCATGAGCTGTGGCATTGTGGTATATTCGAGGTCCTCAAGTCCGAGTCTATGCGGTTCAAACGGACCATGTTGCCTGAGATAGTCTGCGATCACATTTGTCCTCTTTCTTGCCTCATCAAATGCAGGGTCATCAAATAAATCCCTTGGTCCTATAAGTTTCCCATTACAGAGCTGAAAGCCAGCAGCAATGACTCTCGGAGGGCCATCAAAACGT
>JAOUJR010000211.1 GCA_029883145.1 Nitrospirota bacterium | reverse complement strand
AACTGGGAAATCCACTCCAGCTGCTGCTGTGACGAAAAAACCAGCTGTGAGACAAGATAAAGACTTACAAAAGCAACAAAAGCGTGAGAAAGCTGAAGAACGTAAAGGAACACGGGGTAATATTAGATCCGGGGTGCGTTCCTCCAATTAAGTTTGTGAAACTATTGATAAAAACTTTAATGGCAAGGAATCTTCAAAATGTGAACTATTTTCAGATAAAACGAACGCCTCAGCATATTTAATATTTTTGGGCAGAGTAGCGGTTCTGAATCTGTTAAGTCCTTCCACTTTCATAACATAGTCATTATAGAATACCTCGGTAACATAGCTTTCGATAGCCCTCTTCTTTTGCTCCATTTCATCAGTCATATCAACCAAAACATTAGGATACAACGCCATTAAAACTTCATAAAGTGCTACTGTAATCGATACTTTTTTCCTTAATTCCCAGACAATTTTAAATGAAGTCCTATGGTCAGGATGTGCCTCAAATGGTGAAGGCACATAGATGAGCGAAGGAGAAAACGTCTCAATCGTATGACGCAATCTATCTGTAACCTCCTTCTCGGATAAATGGAGATTTCTATCCTTATAACCCCAAAACTCGTAGTCTTGAACACCAAGGATCTCCATAGCCTTATGCGCAGATTGTTTTCTCATGCTCACATAGTTCCCACCAAACCTTCCCTCAAAATCTCCCTGATCACCGTCTGTAAGGAAGATCACCTTCACCCTGTTCCCTGCCTTGATGTGTTTTACTATAGAGCCTCCGCATCCCAGGGACTCATCATCAGGATGCGGGGCAATGACGAGGGCATCTTTTGGTGAAAGGTCGGTAACTGAATACGGATAAAGGTCTGATTCATTCCGAGCCATTTGAAATTATATCATATTTTCAACAGAGATAAATGAATTGCGTTGTGTGTGTTTGTAAGGGGACGAGGGGAGGGGGATTGTTCGATCTTCCGGAAGCTTCGTTGAGCAAAATGTAAACTCTTTCAGTTATAATTATGACTAAAATTATGAATATTTCTTAATACAATGCGTACTATAATTGAGGTTCTGTCTATTTCAGCAAAGGTAAAAAACAGGAGGCAATAAGTGATTTTCAAAAGGCTGCCAAACTTGGCGACAAGAAAGCACAGGAATGTCTAAAATCAAGGGGGATAGCTGGTGGCAAAATCAATCATAACTAAATTCAGCCTTCTTTTCTACTTCCTGAAAAAAGATATCAAATCAAGATACGCTGGTTCCGGGTTAGGGATGGTATGGACATTCCTGATGCCGCTGATACAGATCGTGCTCTTCTGGTTTGTTTTTTCAGCGATTATGAAGTCACGCCCTTATGCAACTACACATTTGCCATACATATATTTTCTCTTGTCCACTTTCTTTTTCTGGCTTGCATTTTCAGAGGGACTCAGCAGGGCAGCCAATGCCATTCTCGAGAATGCCGAAATGGTAAAAAAGGTCTCATTCCCGAATATAGTATTACCTGTCGCTGTCACACTTTCCTGTTATATCCATAACATGGTTGGATTTATATTGTTTATAATCGTATATTTTTTTTCCACGTCTTTCAGCCTCACCATTGTGTACATACTCCCTGTTCTTTTCTTGCAACTCCTTTTTTCATTGGGGCTGGGGATGCTCTTCTCTGCGCTTATACCCTATGTGAGGGATATCGGACAAATTCTGGGTCAGATTTTACAGGGTCTTTTTTTTCTCTCACCAATAATATACAGTATAGAATCCGTACCGAAAAAATTCAGTATAATTTTTTATTTTAATCCGATTACCTATTTTGCGTCCTCATATCATAAAATCATACTATTAAAAGAGATGCCGTCTCTCCTTTATATAGTCATACTTCTCTTTCTTTCAATAGGTTCATTTATCTTTGGTTATTTTGCCTTTAAAAGACTCAGGGAAGGATTTTCAGATGTCTTATAATATGTTAAGTCAGGATTTAGATTTACATCTTTTTAAATGAACAAAATTCTACATGCAGTGGCATAAGTCGTGGAGTGACCGGCAGATTCCACAGACCATCATTTCTTACTACTGTTGCCGTAGCCTCAGTTATCAATTCAGGTGGTTTATAAGGCGATTTCTTGTCTTTAAGCAAATAGTCCATAATTTCTGTACGTTTAAAGTTTGTGAGGATGAGATCACCGATTGTTCCATGATACACATAGACACCCTTCTTCAATTGAGTCAGATATCCCCTGAATGAAAACTCCATATCCTTATTTAGCTGATTTTTCCCTTTAATTTTTACAGTTAATTCCGGGGACTTGAAGAGAATGGTAGCGATTTTCCAGAGCACTTCATACTGTGTTCCTAAAGGTTGAAGCTTAAGTTGTAAAAATTCACCCTGAAAACCCCGGGATGTATCTGAGCAAACAATGCTCGTAGAACCATTGTTTGAAATGGCGCTGGATTCCAGCACAACATAGTCTTCTATTACCGCTGAAATTCTATAATTGTTATATAAACTTGGAAGGATATCAGTATATTCACTCACTGAATTTCTACCGTCAATTGCTCGAGAACCGATGACAAGTATGTCAGGCCTTGTTTTTGTTGCTAAAAAATCTGCTTCCAGCTGATGAATTTTCGAATGTGGACCGGTAGTATAAAGTTGGAATCCGGGTGAAGGCATTAATATAGCCCCTTCAACAGCTTCTGCAAACATCATCTCCCAGGGGTAAAAGGTTATAGAAGTTTTTTCCCCAGTCTCTCCTCTCAAACGGGCTTGCTGAGTTAAAAATGCAAAAAGTTGTTTATGCCGAGATTTGAGCTTTGCAACTTTTCGGGTAAAGTCTTCTGGATTTTGACCCCGGAACCCGGCTTTAAAACGCTCCCCTATCGTTTTCCAACTATTTGTTACCAAATTAAATCCATCTTTATGCATCAAGGGTACCATTATTGGGTAACTGACAATTATGCATGTGCATAACAGGAGAGCGACTACTTTTACCCGGGAAGGATTTGAGCGGTAAACAGAATAGGCAATCATACTAAGAAGTACAAAAAAAGGTACAAGGGAAATATAAAACACGCGCACGTGATCTGCCCTCACATGTCCATGTTTGAAAAGTAGAAATACAGAAGCAAGAAGAGAAATAAGAAAAGCCCGGGCAGTATATTTTGGCATTTTGGAAATTGCAATTAATCCAATGACCAACCCTCCGGCGGCAAAGAGGATCCCGTATCCATAAATGTATAGAGGAAACATATTATAGACCATGATCTCAGAATATTTTTCAGACACTTCTAATCCTAAGACAAAATACCTAATTATGTTAAAGCTTCCGGATGTCACCACAAATAAAGTGAACATCAGTAGCAAGTAGACGCTGACTATAGACAACATCTGTCTCACAGTCACATACCGTGAGACAGAAAAATATACTAATGCGATAACAAAACAAAGAGTTGATAGGATACCAAATAAAATTTTTGATAAAAGCCCCATGATACTTAATATCATCAAACAGTAAAGCCACCATTTCCTTGACTGCTCAAAAAAATATCCGGTAGTAAATGTCAATAAGGTGACTAATACCATGTAGTAATCAAGGTTGTTCGCGGCAAATGTTAATGAAAATAAAAAAATAAAAAATGCAATTATTTTGATAGATAATTCAGACTCTGCATTCTTAAAAATCTTTCTCATACAGATGAAAAACAGCACTGCCACAAATGCTCCAATCACATAATAGGGCAGAGGTTGATAGTGCTCTATCCCCATTGGAGGGCCAAACCAATGACTGACAGGGCCATAGGTAAACCAGGAATCCTTTCCCAGAGCAAGGTTAAGACTTCTGAATTTTCCGAGTGCATAGCTCCATGAGCCATCAAGCTCGTTGTTTTCGTCCCACTCTCTCGGCAACACCCAATAAGAAAGGATATAGAGGCAGGTGAACACA
>JAOUJR010000208.1 GCA_029883145.1 Nitrospirota bacterium | reverse complement strand
TGAGCATCCTTCAAAGCTGACCATATGAAAGTAAGGTAGGACAGTAAACAATATCAGGATACTGGTAAACCTGCTCGAAATCTACCCACGAAAGATTTTTTTCATAAGGGATATAGTTTGCCTTAATTTCCCACTTACGAACAACCTCATCAATATAGTGCCGCTCGTCGCAGGGAAGTTCGTCAAAGATAAGTGAGAAGGTTTCTAACCTATTCTGGGGAATGAATTTTTCTTGATAGAGCATTTGAGCAGTGCATACAATGGAAGAGGAATCCAGTCCGCCGCTCAACATTGCACCTACTGGACCATGGCTTCGGAGTCTGACCCGGACGGCCTCCTTAAATAATTCAAGGTAGTGTTCTGCATATTCTTCATCGGTTTTATAGCTCACCGAATAATTTGGGTCTATATCCCAGTATTGACTTTTTCGGAGGTGTCCGTTCTCCAGAACCATAAAGTGGGAAGGAGGGAGGCGATATATATCCTTGTAAAGTGTTTCCTCCCGTTCATCAAACCGATTCAGAAGGTAGAGACACATGAGATCCAGGTTAGGTTCTTTTTGGATGGTTTTGTCTTCAAAAATTGTTTTTGGTTCAGACGCCCATAGAAAGACTTTTCCATTGAAATAATAAAAAAATGGCTTAATACCAATTGGATCGCGAGCGCAATAAAGTCGTTGTTTTCGTTTATCCCAAAGAGCAAATGAGAAATCTCCCAGGAGTTTTTCAGGGCAGTGCTCTCCCCATTTTTCGTATGCAGCCAAGATAATTTCACTATCGGTAATGGTTTCACAAGGTCTGCCATTGAAATGAAGCGCTGGCATAAGTTCATCACGGTTATCAATCCGGGCATCCGCGGTAATGACAAGATCTCCTTTTCTATTCGTTAACGGAAGTTTCTCATTGAGGGATTCGGGTGTTGTCCGGAGCATTCTGTGTCCAAGACCAACAGATCCTTCAGTCCATACCCCAAATCCATCCGGGCCTCGGTGGGCAATACTTTTCACCATACGGTCAACCTGAGCTCGCTCAACTGGACGACCGTCAAGGAAGTAAATGCCTGCGATACCGCTCATTTCCCTTCGTCCTCTATAATAAGTATACTATTTTATTTTTAAATAGACTATATCAAAATTTTTTCTGTACAAGATGCTCTAGTAAGCTAGTACGCAATTAGAATAACTTATTCTTATAACTGTATTCTCCATTGGACTTCAGGCAGGTGTTAACCAGAGATGTGTAAGCTAAAGTTAAGTGGTCTTCAGTTAAAAATTACAGGAATTGTAAAATTCTGCGGTTCAGGACATCCTCTCCACCCTTACACCAAGTTTTATTTCTGAAAGCACTGATGCTACATGTTCACACTGTTCTCTCTTGCCAGTGTAGCATATAGCCTCACCATGTGTATGAACTTTCCTTGCGATTTTTTCTGCCCTGTCAGCACTAAAACCGGTGGCTTTCACTAACTGACAGATGACTTCATTAAATGTATGCCAGTCATCATTGAGCAAAATCGCATGCCAGGGCTCTATTATAAACTTTACTGTTTCTTCTGTTTCGGAAATCTCTGTTTCATGAGCCATAAAAAATTATACCACATGTATATTGACAATCTATATTTTTGATATAATGAATTAATCTCTATTTATAGATAAAAGAGACAGGTTTGATGGAACCTTCTTCCATTGATGACAGAAGAAAATTTCAGATGAAAGAACAATCAAGAAGAGAATTTATTACCGCATGCATTTCTTTCGCCCTCTCGGGATTAAGTCTCCCCTTTTTCCCTTTTTGCACTGGGTGTAAAAAAAATGAAAAATCAACGTACCTGTCTGAAATCGTTGACCATGAAACAGCAAAGATCGATTCACATTTCGAGCCTGCTTATTTGAAACTGCACAGAAGCGGAGAGTTGAAAAAAAGAGGAGAAGAACTATGGAACATAATGAAAAGTTGCACGCTCTGTCCCAGACAGTGTCGAGTCAATAGGCTTGCCGGGGATAAAGGTTTCTGTCAGGCTTCTTCCCAACTCGAGATTTCAGCATATAATCCGCACTTTGGTGAGGAGAAATCCCTTGTGGGGAAAGGCGGTTCCGGAACAATATTTTTCACCAATTGCGGGCTCAGGTGTGTCTTCTGTATAAACTGGGAAGTCAGTCAGGGAGGAATGGGAAAACCCCATACCATAGAAAATCTTGCAAATATGATGATCAAGCTTCAAAAAATAGGCTGTCACAATATAAACCTCGTTACCCCAACCCATTATTCACCACATACTGTTCTTGCAGTAGATAAAGCAGCAGGCAAAGGTTTGAGACTTCCTCTTGTCTATAATACATGTGGTTGGGAACTCGTAGAGATACTGAAAAAACTTGACGGAATAGTTGATATCTTCATGCCTGATTTCAAGTATTCGGATAGCACTATGGCAGCAAAATACTCATCGAGTGCAGAGACTTATCCTGAAATCACAAAAGCTGCGCTCCTTGAGATGAACCGACAGGCAGGTGTAGCGAAACCTGATAGGGATGGTCTCATGTATAGAGGTCTAATCATACGTCATCTGGTTATGCCGAACCAGGTCAGCGGAACAAAGAAGGTAATTGAATGGATTGCAGAAAATCTTCCTAAAGACACATATCTCAACATTATGTCGCAATACATGCCGACGTATAAAGCATTTGAATATCCAGAGATATCCCGAAAAATAACCCGTCAGGAATACAGCGATGCGGTGAGATGGGCAAAAGAGGCAGGCCTCACCAATCTGGATATCCAGGGATATCTATAAATATGAAGCAATTTTATGGCACAGATTAAGATTATTCCACACGATTTAAGAAACAAGATTGCTGCAGGTGAGGTCATTGAAAGACCTGCATCAGTGGTAAAAGAATTGATCGAGAATTCGATTGATGCAGGAAGCACAGATATAAAGATAGAAGTCCTGTATGGCGGTAAACGGCTCATCAAGGTCTCGGACAACGGTACAGGTATGGATTCAGAGGATGCGCTCCTTTGCTTCGAAAGATATGCAACCAGTAAACTCTTCAGTGAAGAGGACCTCTTCAACATTAGAACAATGGGATTCAGAGGTGAAGCCCTTTCATCCATTGCATCTGTATCAAAGGTGAAACTTGTCACCGCGCCGAAAGATATCTCACAAGGTGTCTCAATTGAAATACACGGTGGAGAAGTAAAGGCCGTTAAGGATTCTCCTTCATTTGGGACAACTGTCGAGGTAAAAGATTTATTTTTCAACACGCCTGCAAGAAAGAAATTTCTTAAGAAAAATACTACGGAACTCCTTCATATTATTGACAGGGTCACAGAAGAGGCACTCGCACATTATTCGATTGGTTTCACGTTCATATCAGATAACTACGAAACCATGAATATACCCTTTGCATCTGGTATCAGGGAAAGGATTATGCAGATATATGGAGATGAGTTCCTTGATGGCCTTATAGAAGTGAATGCAGAGACTGAAAATCTCACAATACAATCTTTTGTATCAAAGGGTGCTAATTTCAGAAACAGTAAGTCACATCAGTTCCTCTTCATAAACAGGCGGCCGATACGAGACCCTTCAATTGCACATGCAGTGTATAGGGCATATGAAGGAATGCTTCCTCATGACAGACATCCGGTTTTTTTTCTTTTTCTTAGTATCGAACCGGGGAAAGTAGACTTTAATGTCCACCCGACAAAAAGGGAAGTGAGATTCGAGGACAAGGAATATATTTATCGTTTTGTACACAACGCTATCAGAGATATAATGAGAAAAGATCGAATTGAATATGCAGTACAATTTACAGAAGCTCCCTCAGCGGATTCAATACCACATTTCCTCAATATTTCTGATTCATCCTCTCTCCCTTATGGGGCTGCACTATCAGAACATCTCGAGTTAGCATATAAACACTACTTGCCTTTTATCTA
>JAOUJR010000207.1 GCA_029883145.1 Nitrospirota bacterium | reverse complement strand
ATTTAAGAAGGCAGTATTTGCGACAGCTCATAAGCTTGTGAGAGTCATCTTTGCAATGTTGTCGCATAGAACTTGTTTTCAGGAGGAGTGTATATAGTTGACTGAAGCAAACACCTCTTAGAGCCTTAATTGAGAGCAACAGTGTACATAGTAATATTGATATTTAAGAGTTGCTGCTCTTGCGTATTTTTGAATGAACTCTACACCATCAGTTAAGACTACCTGTTGCGCGATGCTTTTAATATAATGTTGAAGTTTGCTTTTTATTTTTTAAAGTGATAGCCTTTAGATAAAACCCAATAGAAAGGAGGTGTACTATGAAAAGAATAGTAATATGTTTAGCTATTTTATCCATATTTACGGTCTTTGCTATTTCCTATGCACAAGGGCCGGGAATGATGGGGGGTGGACAACAAGGCTGGCAATATTGTCCTTATTGCGGACAACCCCTTGGACAAGGTGGGTATGGAATGGGACCTGGCATGATGGGACGCGGTGGAATGATGGGTGGCCATGGAATGGGACCAGGAATGATGGGCGGATACGGTATGGGACCAGGAATGATGGGACCTGGCTATTATGGACAAAGTGAGGAATGCCAAAAATTCTTTGACCAAAATGCTGGGTTAAGGAAAGAACTGAACAGCAAGAGATTTGATTATTTTGAAGCTATGCGGAATCCAAAAACAACCCCGGAATCTCTATCAAAACTTGAAAAAGAAATCCGTGAACTGCAAGAAAAAATATATGCGAAAGCCCCGCAAGGGTGTGGGTGGTAAAGCAGATTATTGACAATCTCTTGTGAGCGACAGGATATTAATTCCTGCTGCTCTCACTTTTCTGCTTATTCTTTGAGGACTTTCTTCTTCTCTTCAAATTCTTCCCTGTTTATTTCTCCCTTGGCATATCTTTCTCTCAGAATGTCAAGTGCACTGTCTCCCCTTTTTGCTTCCTGAGTACTTTGTTTTGAAGATGAAGAAAGCCATTTTATGAGATAAGCGACACCAATGATGACGGCAACCCAGAATATGATATTAATGATACCTATAACCCAACCTACTCCATACCCCCAGTTCATCATTCCCGGACCCATTCCTCCTCCATACCTGTCGTAACCTCCCCACTGAAGCGCAATATAATTTATAAACAAGAATAAACTCATAATTGCTCCTTTCCCTTTCTTTCAGAATATATATCGTTTTTAAGAAAAGATTTTTACAAGGTTAGCCATCCCAGCTTCCATGTGGTAGAGGTTGTGACAGTGATGAAACCACACTCCGGGATTATCAGCGATGAACTCTACTGCACCTCTTCCCATGTGTGGTGGAATTATAAGAGTATCCTTCTTGATTCTGACACCTGTAACCCTGCCCGTACCAACAACCTCAAAAAAGTGACCGTGAAGATGCATAGGATGTGCCATCATGCTCATGTTGAAATACTCAATTCTGACCCTGTCACCCTGCTTAATTGATATGTCATCCGAATCTGGATATACCCTTCCGTTCATTGTCCAGTATGGTGACATCATTCCGCCTGAAAGGTTCACTCTAAATGCTTTGTTTACAGAGGTAACTGGTTTAAAAAATCTCTCGTCTATTCCTTCAAGAATACTATAATCACTGATTTTGTATACTGTTGTTATGGTATCAGCATTATAATTTTTTGATGTAATACCATTATAAAGAAGGGTACCCAATAACCATCCACTGGTAGGACTATTGTCTCTGATATTATAGATATGCCATCTTCCCGGATTGTTTGCAATGAATTCAACATCATATCTCTCTCCCATTCCGATTCTGACAGCGTCAACTGTTACCGGAAGAACAGGTCTTCCATCGGCATGTGTTATCGTTACTGGATGTCCCGCTATTCTTAAAGTGTAGATGGTTGACGAAGAAGGGTTCGCAATCCTTAATCTTACTTTATCGCCTTTTTTGACCTTAAATGGTAAAGAGGCTTCAAATACTCTTCCGTTAATAGTATATGCATCATAAAGAGGTTCTTGAAGTGGTCCTCCAGCACCTCTTCTCATCATACCCATCATACCCATCATACCCATTAAAGGTTGTATCCGTCCCCTTTTGGAGGCTTCTGGACCACCTCCGTCAACTGTAGCCCAATCTTCCAATAGCAGAACATATTCACGGTCGTAGCCCCTTTCTTCCCGCTTGGGTTCAACAATCAATACACCATAAAGGCCACGGTCAAGCTGATAGTGTGCATGGGAATGGTATATATAAGTACCAGGGGGTGACGCCTCAAACTCATAAACAAAAGTTCCTCCGGGCTGAATCGGTTTTTGTGTGACATACGGCACACCATCCATAACATTTGGGACAGGCAAGCCATGCCAATGAACCGTAGTTTCTTCAGGAAGTTTGTTTTTTAGAAAAACATGTAATCTTTCCCCCTCTTTAACACGAATCTCCGGCCCAGGGATTTGTCCGTTATATGTCCAAGCTATGAAGGGTTTGCCATTTCCTAAATCTACATTAGTCAAATTTGCAGTAAGATTAATTTCCTTAGACTTCTGAGCGTAAGCAGACTGCAAAAGATTTAGTGGTGTTAGCTCTGTGAGTAACAAAGCTCCACTTATGCTGGCAAATCTGAGAAAATCTCTTCTATTCAGGAGTTTCATTTTAATTATTTTCAATTATACTCTTAGTTTAATATTAACTCTTAATTATGAAGATTTCAATGGAGGATTCGACAAAAATTTGGAGCACCTTAAAACGTTTCTTCGTAGGTGGCATTGCGAAAAAGGACATGTTTCTTATGGGGCGAAAGACGCACGGCGTTCCAGAGAGGTCCGGAGGAAAACGTTCTTCCTGAAATGTTTTTTTAAAAATTCTGACCTATAATATAACATTACAATCAGTCAGTAATCATTAAATATTGTGATTGATGTAATATATACTATATAAATTTCCTGAAAGGACAATATGCAAGACAGAAGGCGTTATAAAAGATATAAAGTAGATGTCATGGAAATTAATGTCAAGACGGTGCTTGCCAAATATGTGAGAATTCTTGATATGAGCATTGGTGGCCTTTTGTTGCAGATAGAAAAGAGACTGAACACGGGCAGTCAATATACAATTAAATTGGAGGGCAAGGGGAAGGGTTTAACCGCAGAAGGCATTGTCGTTTGGTCTTTGCTAAGTGAAAGCTTAAAGGACTCTGGCGATATTTTTCCAATATATAAAACCGGAATGGAATTCGTAGATGTTTCAAAAGAAAAGATGAATGAAATTGTAAATTTTATAGAAGTTAATAAACGAGATGTTGACAAGCAAGGGGATTTATATAGCCCAAATGGTCTCAGGCATTTTGTAAGGGTTAGTATCGAAGACCCAGAAAAGGCCATATTGGATGTTCCTGAAAGCTACAAGGTTAAAAATCTCAATCTTGGTGGGATGCTCATAGAGAGTGCGCATGCACTGGAAATCGAAAGCAAGCTGCCTATGGAAATGACTCTTACCGGGGATAAATCTATAAAATTTTTGGGAAGAGTTGCCTCGTGCTTGTTGACAAAATACAAAAATTTAGAGACCTATGATATAGGGATAGAATTTATCGAAATGTCAGAAAAAGATAAAGAAATATTAGTAGAATTCATCCGCCTACTCGATACAATAGATAAAATTCCTCCTTTTCAAACCATAAGCTCATGAATGTTTTAACCAGTAATTATTAAATCAGAGGCACACTCAAAAATGAGAACTTGTAGGTGTACCAAGCAGTGAGATAGGATGATTAAGCTTGCACATTTGATGAAGGAATAAATAATATTTCAGAACTATTCAGATTATCTGCTTGTAGGTGTGAGTCGTATTCCACGAGCATTATCTGATGTGTAGATTTTATGAAAAAACACACATGATTTTCATCTTACGCAGAAGCGGAACTGTTGTTCATGCTCAGTAATTAGGTAACTCTTTTGGTATAGT
>JAOUJR010000206.1 GCA_029883145.1 Nitrospirota bacterium | reverse complement strand
CATGTCGGACGGAAAAATAAATAGGGACAGCGACCATTATATTAAAGAGGCGGGTACATTTACATTGAAACTCTTTAGAATTCCAATCATTTCTTAATCCTGTTTCTTCCTTCAACAGCACCCACCCAGGTCTTAAAGACCACCATAGCGGACATCTTGCAAATCCGGATGAATTTGACGGGAAGATGGTTCAGGTTGAGGGGAAGGTGGTGCATGCCTTTACTATATCTTTGAATAACGTTTTTTTGATTTCCTTGGATACTTCCCATAATGTTTTTGTGACTCTCCGATAGTTAGCGGTTTTTCTTCTTTTGCTGAAATGATATACGAATCTTTAGGTTGAAGTTTAATAATCAGTTTTGCATCAAGAGCGTTAGCTATCTTTTTAAGAGTTGAAAGTTTGGGCAACCCGTGGGTAAGTCCTTCTATCCTCGATACTGTTGACTGAGGTATTCCGGCTTTCTGAGCAATATCTTCCTGAGTCATTTTCTTCCTTAATCTCTGTTCAATGATGCTCCTTGCAAGCTCGTATTCGGGAAGAAGTTTTTCGTATTCCGCTCTGACGGTCTTGTCTTTCAAAAGTTCTTTTCTATGTTCTTTATAGGTCATATGTTACCTCCTTCTCGTAAGATACTCTTCCATCCTTCTTACTGCAATTTCAATCTCTCTTCCGGGAGTCTTTTCTGTCTTTTTTGTAAAACCGTGCAATAAGATAAATTTTCTTCCAGCAAACGCGAAATAGAGAATCCTGTGGATATTGGCTTTGTCCTTAATTCGAATCTCAAAAAGCTTTCGTTTCCCTGTCAGGGGTTTTACGTATGGTTCTTTGACCCCTATCCCATACTCTTCCAGCAGGTCTGCTATGAAGATATATTTGGCCTTGCTCTCAGGTGAAAGGGAATCAATAAATTCCTTTACCGGGCTTTTACCTTCAGTGGTTTCATAGTATTCAATCGCCCAAGGCATGTTTTAGTATATAGCATACATGCTATAAAGTAAAGGGGGTTCTCCTTTTTTTAGAGTGTCAGATATTCATCAGGCGCAAGGCTGGTTGCCAGCATCACCATATTGATATCCCGATGCTCTATCCAGGTGCTGGCTTTTCTGTTTGTGGATTCAAGCCAGAACTTCTCGATCATTTCAACTATAGGTGCATGGCGCATCAGGGATTCAATCCACACATGCAGTGGATGTTTCTTATCGAAAAAGGGTTTCTGCTTGATCAACTTCTGAATCTTTTGAACGGCATGCAATCCGATGGCCAGTCCAAATTCCCGGAACGCAAGCCGGTATTCAGCAGGAAGCTTCAGGGGATTACTGCTTGCAAAGTATTCAAGCCCCCGAAAAGATGAATCCAGTAAATTCTCAAGCATGTCTGTTTGCTTAATATTTCCGTTTATGGTCAATTGCACGAGTTTAAAAGCGTTAAGCAAAAGCTCTCCTATGCCGAGGGGGTCATCTGTAACCCAGTTTGTTCCTTCACAGATATCTGCCATGTCAGCAATCTCTGCTTCGAGATCCGGAAACGTCAATTTTCCAAATTTTTTTGTAGCAGCCTTAAGCTGGTTATAGGTGACAAATCCGTCAAGGGGATCGAGATGCCCCATGGATTTAACAAGCGGATATGAGAGGTCTATGCTCATTTTCCAGTACATTCGTTTCCGACTACCTGATGAAGGAAGATAGGTGAACCTGGCATGAGCAGTTTTCGCAAGCTCCATCGCCCAGATAATGTACGCTGAATCTCCTGTAACACGGCTAACGCAGTTAAGAGCATGCATCCATTTAGTCAGGTAATGATAGTACTGACCGTCCCGTTCCCATTCCAGATGTTCGTCGAAGACATCGCCTGGCCTCCGTTCGTTCAGTCTTTTGCCGATCCTTAATCCACCGATTGTCGGATGCTTTAAGCCCTCCTGTTTATCAAGGCCACTGATCCAACCAGTCCGCTTGTCGTCTTCACGGTGCTGGCCGAGTATGGTATGAACCTGATCCACGAGGCGCAACGCAAGCTCCTTGTATTCTGCATCACCCGTCTGACGATATAGCTCCAGGAAGTTACAGACGGCAAAAGCATCGGTCCATAAATAGCGCCTTGGCATGTTCCCGACTGGTGAAAGTCCGGTCAGATCGGCAAACTCGTTCATGATTTCACTGACAATAGATATAGACGTGTTTTTTTCCATACTATAACGAGCTAACTGCTACTTTTCTCAAGGACCTCGATATGGTCTGGTTCATTCGGAACAATGCAGATGAACTCAAAAGGTTCATCACCCTCAGCTTTATACCAGTGGGGTATGCCCTTGGGGATAAAAACAACGTCACCGCTTTTCACCTCATGAATGTCTTTTCCGATTCCAACCCTGGCACGGCCCCTCAGTATAAACTGCTCGTGTTCTACACTGTTCGTGTGGTTTGGCATGCCTCCACCAGGTTCCATTATGAACCTCCTCATTACGAAGTTAGGCGCAATATCAGAACCAATAAGTACCTGCATTGAAGTACCCGAGCCTGCTTGTACGGATTTCTTCGGAATCTCGTCAGCAGAAGTAACAATCACAGCATTTTCTTGATTCACTGCCAGTACCTCCTTATCTGTTTTCCTTACTATACTATAATACGTCTGGTAAGACGTAAAGATATGAAAAACAGAACCTTTTCAGAACTGGCTGCCCTTTGTGAGGCATTATATATATAAATAGGGACAGCGACCGTTTTATTAAAGCGGACGGTTGTTCATGCTGTGCCTGCTTTCTTAATTCTTTCTATTGCATTAATCATTATGATGGGATAAATTTATATAAGAGTATCGTGCTGCTACAGGGCGTACCACGAAGTAACTTGATGAAAGTATAAAACGGTTACTATTGAGAACTCCTTAGATTGAAGGGAAGTCAAAAGAAATGCTCGAAGAAGAAAATATCGCTTTAAAAAATAAGATTGCCGAGCTCAAGCAACGTTTAAATCAGATTTATACTGAGTCCTTTATGAATGTAAATAAGAGCAGGGTTTTTGAAAACGAATTCTCCCTGTATTTGAAAGCCTGTGAGCATGCTCGAAACGAAAGAGGTGAAAGCATCAAACAACAAAATGATGTCATAAAAATCGAAAAAAGAAAAAGGGGACGGGTACATTTACATTGAAACTCTTTAGAATACCGATCATATTCTTAATCCTGTTTCTTCCTTCAATAGCACTCACCCAAGTCTTAAAGACCACCATAGCGGACATACTTACAAATTAAAGAAGAGAAATGAGGGTCAGGTCTTGCTTTTTGATGTCAAGATAAATTTTTCATTTTCTCAAATACCGGTTGATCAGTATCCCGTGACTTTTCCCAAAATCCATTATTTTTTTTGGTTCAAATTTACCTGAGAGATAGTTCTTTCTGAATTTGTCTTTATCCAGTAAATAGAGAATATAACTGATATGCCCGGAATACCCAGCAAAGTCAAGTTGCTGAATCTTTTCTCTTATCTGTTTTCCCATCTCTACTGCCTGCCGGTGAATGGTCGGCGGTTCGCCGTTGCACCTCTTCACTGAGTAAAGCTGTCTGCAACTAAAAGGACGGATATCATAAATGATGCACATTTTATCTTCATTGAGAAAGGCACAGCGGGAAAGCTTTTTCTCTTCTCTTTCTAATTTATTTTGAGCCAACCTTTCCTTGATTTCTGCTTGAATCAGTTCTTCAAAGGTTGTGATCCTTTTATGAATGATGATGCCTTCGAGAGTGGTTATGTCAATATTTCCGACGTCTATGCAGCAGTCAGCGCACCCGATCTCACAGGCTGCTGCCTTTTTGAATTCGGCAACCTCCCTTTCATACTGGTCATATAATTCTCTGAGTTGTTTCTTCTTTTCTTCTAAGTTCATGATATCGTTGCCTCTCTAAGAAGACCTTACATTAATATAATTTTACAGGAAAAGAAGCAATTTTTATGTGATACATAGAC
>JAOUJR010000204.1 GCA_029883145.1 Nitrospirota bacterium | reverse complement strand
TTCATAATCAACCTCTACCGTATCTCCTTCCCTGAATGTCCTGTCAAGGATTTTCAGTGCAAGGGGATTCAATATCTCCCTCTGAAGTGCTCTCTTCAAAGGCCTTGCTCCATAAACTGGATCAAAGCCAACCTCTGCAAAATATTCTTTTGCATGCTCTGTCAGTTTTATATCAACGTTCTTGTCCTTGATATATTTCTTCATCCTGTTCACCTGTATCTCGACAATCTGGTTTAAGAGCTTCTTTGTGAGAGGGTTAAAGATAATTACCTCATCAACCCTGTTCAGAAATTCGGGCCTGAAAAACATTTTAAGATCTTCCATGACTTTTTCTTTCAGATCTTCATTGCTCCCGACCCAGTATGCATCCGGCCTCTTAGCCCTCTCTTCAAGCATCTCCTGTATATGTATACCTCCTATGTTTGAGGTCATTATCACGACTGTATTTCTGAAATCAACTGTCCTCCCATGACTGTCGGTAAGCCTTCCGTCATCCAGCAACTGAAGCAGAAGGTTAAATACCTCTGGATGGGCTTTTTCGACCTCATCAAACAAGATTACAGAATAGGGTTTCCTTCTCACTGCCTCGGTAAGCTGACCGCCTTCTTCATATCCCACATATCCCGGAGGCGCACCGATAAGTCTTGAGACTGTATGTCTTTCCTGGTATTCAGACATGTCTATCCTTATCATTGCGTTTTCATCGTCAAACAGGAACTCTGCAAGTGCCCTCGCAAGTTCAGTCTTGCCCACACCAGTTGGACCGAGAAATATGAAAGAGCCGATAGGTCTGTTCGGGTCTTGAATTCCTGCACGTGCGCGTCTCACTGCATTTGACACCGCCTCAATTGCCTCATCCTGTCCAACAACCCTTTGTCTGAGACGTTCATCCATGTGGAGCAGTTTCTGTATTTCGCCCTCGAGCATCCTGCTCACAGGTATTCCTGTCCATTTTGAAACAACTTCAGCAATATCCTCTTCGTCCACTTCTTCTTTGAGCATCTTTCTTTTCTTCTGTGTCTCAAAAAGCTTCTTGTTTTCCCCTTCAAGAGCCTTCTGCAGTTCAAGCAATCTTCCATATCTGAGTTCTGCAGCCTTGGATAGATCTCCTTCACGCTCTGCTCTCTCCGACTCTATCTTTGTCTTCTCAATCTGCTCCTTATGTTCTCGTATCTTTGCGATGATTTCCTTTTCGCTCATCCATTGGGCCCGTAGTTCGTCACGCTTTTCCTGAAGTTCAGCCATCTCTTTCACTATTTTCTGGAGTTTATCTTTTGAATCTTTCGAATCCTCTCTCATCACTGCCTGCTTTTCTATCTCATGCTGACGCAGCTTTCTCTCAATCTCATCAAGCTCTACAGGCATACTGTCAATCTCCATCCTGAGCCTTGACGCAGCCTCATCAATAAGGTCAATTGCCTTATCAGGAAGGAATCTGTCCGTGATATACCTGTTCGAGAGCACTGCTGCAGATATCAGCGCAGAGTCTTTAATCTTGACACCGTGATGAACCTCGTATCTCTCTTTAAGGCCCCGCAGGATTGATATCGTATCCTCAATACTTGGCTCTTTAATAAGGACAGGCTGGAACCTTCTCTCAAGCGCAGCGTCTTTTTCTATATGCTTTCTGTATTCATCAACTGTCGTTGCACCTACACACCTGAGGTCTCCTCTCGCAAGGGCAGGTTTGAGCATGTTCGATGCATCAATTGCACCCTCTGCAGCACCTGCACCAACAAGGGTATGAAGTTCATCTATGAATAAGATAACCTTCCCTTCTGCCTGCTCTATATCCTTCAGAACTGCCTTTAATCTTTCTTCAAACTCCCCTCTGAATTTTGAACCGGCAACGATTGCCCCCATATCAAGTGCAACCACCTTTTTGTCTTTTAATGTTTCAGGTACATCACCTGCAATAATCCTCTGTGCAAGTCCCTCTACTATAGCGGTCTTTCCCACACCCGGGTCACCAATAAGCACAGGATTATTCTTTGTCCTCCTTGAAAGGACCTGTATTATCCTTCTTATCTCATCATCCCTTCCGATAACAGGGTCGAGCTTTCCTTTCCTTGCAAGTTCAGTGAGGTCACGGCTGTATCTCTTCAGTGCCTGATATTTTTCTTCAGGAGTAGGGTCTGTAACACGTTGTGAGCCTCTTATCTCTCTCATCGCTGAAAGAACTTTATCTGCAGTTGTCCCATATCTTTTTAAGAGATCAGAACAGGACCCTCCGATGGAAAGAAGTGCGAGGAGCAGATGTTCAACACTCACATATTCATCTTTGAGGTGTTCTGCTTCCTTTGTCGCCTTTTCCAATACCTCTTTTAATCTTGGCGATACATATATCTGTCCTAAAGGCGTTGCGCCAACAACCTTCGGGAATTTCTCTATCGCCCCTTCGACATCCTCCTGGAGTGCAGTTGTATTTAACCCCAGCCTTTTGAGTATCTGGCTGGCAACGCCTTCATCGTCCTCGAGCAATGCCCAGAGAAGGTGCTCAGCATCAAGCTGCTGGTTACCCTTTCTCTCTGCAAGCTGCTGAGCAGCCTGTATTGCCTCCTGACTCTTTATAGTAAGTTTATCCATGAATGTCCTCCTTAATCTTCAAAATAAATCTTCTTAAGCCTCTCAGTAAAGTCACTTCGTATTTCATCTTCGAGAAAATTCATCATTTCCTCCATCTCTCTTTGCATTGCCTCGAGCCTGTGCATCATCCTGAGTATTACCTCAACTCCTGCCTTGTTCACCCCGAGTTCCCTTGTAAGTCTTATAATCATGCCGAGCCTCTCCACATCCTCCTCCGAGTAAAGCCTTAATCTATTCGTACGCTTCGGTGTGACAAGACCTTCTCTTTCATATAGTCTTAGAGTTTGTGGATGCACCTTGAGCATCTCAGCCACAATGCTTATTGTATAAAGAGGTTGTTTTTTATCTTTTATTGCCATTACTTCCTCACCATATCTTTCCGGGGATTTTCCCTGTAAAGGGACTCTATATCTCGTATTGCCTCTTTCGCCTTGCTCGTGATGTCCTTAGGGACCACTATCTTTATATCAACATACTGGTCACCCCTCACCCCTGTCTTTGGTGATGGAAACCCTTTACCTGAAAGTTTCAACCTCTGGCCACCCTGTGTTCCTGGTGGAAGTGTCATTACTGCTATACCATCTATTGTGGGCACCTCGATTTTTGCTCCGAGAGCTGACTCACCAAAGGTTACAGGCAGATCGAGATAAATGTCATCTCCTTTTCTCTTAAAAATCCTATGAGGCCTTATTGTGATTTTTATATGAAGGTCTCCTGCAGGTCCACCGCCCACTCCGGCACCTCCCATATCTCTAAGCTTCACCATGGAACCTGTATCTACGCCTCTTGGGATTTTTACCTTCATTGATTCGCTATGGAGTATCTTCCCTCTCCCTTCACAAAAACGGCAGGCCTTTGTTACTTTTCTGCCTGTTCCTCCACAATCAGTACATTGCTGTGCCATTCTGAAAAACCCTTTTGATATTTTTATATTTCCTGAGCCCTTACAAGTATCACACGCCCGGGATAACTCTGCACCCGAACCATTACATGGCTTACACATGACTTCTCTGTTAAATGTAATTGGTTTTGTGACTCCTGAAAATGCTTCTTCAAGAGAAAGTTCAAGACCGATGACCATATCAGGTCCTTTTTCATATACAGCCTCTGTTCTCATCTTTCTGCCAAAAATATCCGAGAAAGCATCGCCAAAACCACCGAAATCAAAGACATCCCTGAAATTATATGTCTTTGCTCCTTCATACCAGGGACCTCCGGCCTCAAAGGGAGAACGGCCAAACTGGTCATATTCAGTCTTCTTCTTCAGGTCACTCAAGACCTCATACGCCTCATTCAGCTCTTTGAATTTCTGCTCTGCAACCTTGTTGCCCGGGTTTAAATCAGGGTGGTATTTGCGCGCAAGTTTTCTATACGCCTTCTTTATCTCATCCGGATAGGCGCTCTTACTT
>JAOUJR010000203.1 GCA_029883145.1 Nitrospirota bacterium | reverse complement strand
ATGTATGCCTTTCTCTATAAACCTCTCAAGATCCCGCATCCCAATGTGGCCAGGGATTATATCTGTAAAGCTCGTTGCGACACCAATAAATGGCTTACTCATCTCTGTCTTCGGGACTCCGGTAGCATAAAGAAGTGCCCTGTGTGGAACCCTCTCCAGTCCTTGTTTAATAATCTTGCTTCTCACTGTACCCCCCTATTAAAAATATAAACTTGGAGCTAATAACTAAAAGACACGTGCTCTTAGCTCTTAGGTATTAGTTCTTCGAGTGACTTTTTTTATAATTTCTTATCAGTTCTGCCATTCTGTCTTTTTTGAGAAGTTTCTGCTTTTGTATCCTTTTCCTTTCAATCTCTTCCTCAGAGGTTAGATATCGTTTTCTGTCAAACTCCTCAAGGATGTTCTCAAGATCCTTGTGTTCTTCAGTAAGCTTCATGAACTCCTCATTTTCTCTTTTTAACAGCTCGACAATCTCTTGTTCTTTCAATTCTCCCTCCTGTTTTGTGAAAAATATCATATTTTTGGAACAAAAACAATACCATTACTCCTATTTTCCTGTTATACGCTCTGAGAGTATATACGAATTTTCAATACAGTCGTTCACACCAATCCCTCGATACGAATTGCCTGTAAGATAGAGTCCTGCGTGCCTGCTTACAACTTCGTCAATTGTTTCAAGCCTTTTCACATGTCCAACTGAATATTGCGGGATCCCCACTTCGTGCCTGTATACCTTGACGAAATCAGGTTGTGCCTTTATATCCATTATATTCCTCAGTTCATCCATCACTATAGTTATCAGTCTATTTCCGTCCTGCATCGCAAGTTCTGATGCCCTTGCTCCTCCAAGCATACTCCTGAAAAGCACATAGCCTTCTGGAGCCCTATTCGGGAATACACTTGAATCCCACAGTGTTCCGAGTATCTTTCTGCCTTCTCTATGGGGCACAAGAAACCCAAACCCATCAGGTTGTCTGATCTTCTCCTTTTTAAACCCGAGACATACCACAGATATCGAAGGATAGAATATACCATCAAGTGCTAAGGATAGGTTCTTATCGAAGTTCTTCACAATCTCTGATGCAACATGGGCAGGTGTTGCAATCACAACTGATTCTGCTTCAACTTTTGAATTGTCAGAAAGATACACAAGATAGTTATTGGCCTTTCTGTCAATCGAGATTACTCTACTACTCGTTCTAAGTCTTTCAGCCAGATATTTTCTCAACGCAGTAATAATCACTTCCATTCCATCATGAAATGAAGTGAGAATACCACCAGGACCTGGCCCCACTTTTTTCCCGGTTTTTTTCGCTTCTTTTTGAAGTTTCAGCATTGCCTTTATGAGGCTGCCGTATCTCTTTTCAAGCTCATATATTCTCGGGAAACAACTCCTGAGGCTCATGGTTTCAGGATCACCTGCATATACACCTGATGCCATCGGGTCAATGAGTTTTTCATATGCCTCCCTGCCAAGTCTCCGTCTTGCAAAATTTGCAAGCGTCTCATCATCTTGATTACCCTTTGGTATAAAGATTTCATATATAATCCTCAGCCTGCCATAAAGGCTTAGAAGATTTGAAGAAAAGAATGCACTAGGTGATTCAGGTAAAAGATGGAGTCTCCTTTCAGAAAATATATACCTCTTTCTCGCTGTCTCACTACTTCTCAGAGGAAAAAGTCCAAGTTTTGCAGTAAGTTCAAGAGTCCTTGGTCTGTTATCCAAGAAACCGTTCACACCGCTTTCGCACAGAAAGCCGTCCATCCTATCAGTCCATATCTTACCCCCTGCCCTCTTTTCAGACTCAAGGACAATAATATCTAACGTGGAATCTCTCTCGAGGAGAAAGTAGGCTAAAGAAAGGCCTGAAATTCCACCACCAATGATAAGCAATCTCATTTTATATCCTCTTTATCAACTCATGCCCATTTTGTTTCTTTTATTGCATTCATCACTATATCTTTTAATGCCAAAATGAATCGCGGATGAATATTCAAAGACTCTACTCGTTTAAGTGTCATCCCCTTCTTTTGAGCCATGTTTTTATATAATATATCTATCTCGTACAGTGTCTCAATATGGTCCGAAACAAAACTTATCGGGACTATAAGTATATTCCTGTATCCTTTTTCAGCGAACTTTTCGAGCATTTCTTCTGTTGAGGGTTCAAGCCATTTCACAGGGCCACTTTTGCTCTGATACGACAGATGCCATTGTATATTGATTTTTTTTATGATCTCTTTTATCGTCTCCTGTATCTGGTGTACATATGGGTCTCCCTCTGCGATAAAGCTCTCCGGCAGGCTATGGGCACTGAAAAGTACACGGATATCAAGTGATGAGTGATGAGTGATGAGTGATGAGTGATAAAAGGACTCCAGCCCCCGTTTTATAACGTCTATAAGTGCATCTATATATAAAGGATGGTCAAACCATGATGAGATACAGAAAATTTCTAAAGGATACCGTGATACAACTTCTTTGAAGTTTGAAAGTGCAGAGCCTGTTGTTGCACGTGAATAATGAGGATACAGGCTCAGTGCGATAAGCTTCTTAACGCCATTATTACAGATTTCGGGAATCACTTCCTCTACAAAAGGATGCCAGTATCGCATCCCAACATATACCTTAAAAAAAAGTGATGGGTGATGAGTAATGGGTGACAGGTTAAGTGCTTCTTCGAGGGCTTTTGCCTGTGCAGTGGTAATATCGAGTATCGGAGACTTACCTCCTATCAGGCTATATATTTTTTTTGTATTTTGAGAGCGAAGACCTGATATCAACCATGCGATAGGCTTCTGAAGGAACGAAGGGCCAAGTTTAATAATACTCCTGTCAGAGAAAAGATTATAGAGAAACGGCCTCACTGCCTGAAGGGAATCAGGTCCACCGAGGTTTAAGAGTAATACGCCTATGTTATTTTTTTCAGTTTCACCCAAATCCTTAGTCCTGATTCTTTATATTTAAAAATCGTTTAGGCTGTATCTTTTTGAATAAGTATACCACATTGTGCCCCTGTATCAGGAACGTCTTATTCGAGACTAACTATGGCTCAATTTATGGACTGCCTCTACTAATGCAATTGCATTTTTTACAGGTATTTCAGGCAGTATTCCATGTCCAAGATTAAAGATGTGGCTTCTTGCTGCCTCTCCTTTCCATAATATATCTTTAACCCTCTCTTCGATTTCTTCCTCTGAAAGAAAAAGTGCACAGGGATCAAGATTTCCCTGAACTATCATTTTTCTCCCGAGTTTTTTTATTGCATCAGCGATATCAAGCCTCCAGTCAATTCCTATTACATCCGCACCTGTTTTCTTGACCTCATGAAGAATACCGGCACAATTATTTGCGAAATAGATTATCGGAAGCCCATCTCTCTTCAATTCAGAAATTATTTTCCTCACATAAGGGAGTACATAATTTTTATAATCAACAGGTGAAAGCATCCCTGCCCATGTGTCAAAGATTTGTAATGCCTGGGCACCAGCCTTTACCTGAGCTGAGAGATATAAAACAACAGTCACCGTTAATTTCTCCATGAGGTAATGAAATAGCCTGTCACTCTGGAACATCATCTTTTTTGTGTGAATGAAATTTTTCGAGCCTCCACCTTCTATCATATATGTTGCAAGGGTAAATGGTGCACCTGAAAATCCTATAAGGGGTACTTTATTTTGAAGCTTTTCTCTCAGAATTTTTATTGTCTCAAGAATAAAGGGCATATCAACTTCCGCATCTGGAATAATTAATCTGTCAACAGCAGATTTATTTCTTATGGGCTCACTGAGTACAGGACCATCTTTATCTGAAAACACAAGTTGAATGCCCATTGCTTCAACAGGGATGAGGATGTCAGAAAATAGTATTGCGGCATCAACACCGAGGATATCAACAGGTTGAATCGTAACCTCTGCAGCAAGCTCAGGTGTCTTACAAAGAGTCAGGAAATCAATATTTGCACGTACTGCCTGGTATTGAGGAAGGTATCTTCCTGCCTGACGCATAAG
>JAOUJR010000202.1 GCA_029883145.1 Nitrospirota bacterium | reverse complement strand
CCTATCAACGTTCTGGAAACTTGTATGAGAAGTGTATTAGCACAGGGGGCCTCTCTTCTTAATGTCTACATGTTTGCTGGCGGGACAACTTGGCCTTATTGGGGTTGCCGTGGAGATATTTACGATCTATTTCCTCCAGGTTATGGTATCCCTCCTTCATACGATTTTGGCATATCCCCAATTCGCGAATGGGGGGAACTTAGTGAAAAGTACTACACATGCCATAAAATTTCTATGTTTTTGGAAAACTTTCAAGATCTTATAACAGAAACTGAAATCCAAAATGAAAATACCATTTCTATCAAATCAAGAGAAGCAAAAAAAACACGACTTTTGAAGAGAAAAAAAGCTGAAGTTAGAGATAACCCAGCAGATACTTTTGAAAAAATAAGAACTATTTACAGGGCAGCGCCCCATGGTGGCCTTTTGTTCGTTCGCAATCTTGAGAAAAGTGATAGACATGTTTCCATCACGTTAACTCCACCATTTGAGAGGAAAAAGCTCAAAATACCAGTAAAAGGTGAATTGCAGGTATTGCCCTACTCAGCTGTTCTTCTTCCAGTTGATGTGAAAATTCCTAGCACAAATTTGACAATTGAGTATTCGACCTCTGAACTTTTGGCAGCAAAAAAGATAGGCAATTTTGATTACTTACTTCTTTACGGCAAAAGAAACCAAAAAGGTGAAACAGTTCTCAGAAATGTGCGTGCTCAAGCAGAAATAATAGAGGGCGAGGTTAAACAGTCCCTTGAAAATGATGTTTTGCAAATTCAGTACATCCATGATGGCATAAAGATCGTTAAACTGGATTCACTGATAATAATTTTCTTGGATGACCACTACGCTGGCAGAACATGGATTGATAAGGATTTGCTCATGATTAGCGATTTTTATTTTGTTGAGAAAATAGAAAAATCTGATGGAGAACACAAAATACACATCCAGACCAAGCCCGACGTAAATACTCAGTCACATATTTTCTTACCTAAAGAGCCCAAGAATATCAAGCTTGAAAAGAAATCAATTAAATTTGATTTTGAGAAAAAAATAAACAGATGCAAGTTTGAGTACAAAGAAACCGGAAATAGTCCCATAAAGTTAAAGTGGCTTTCGCCTTGGAAATATGCCCTCGACGATGAGGAGTTACAACTCAATTACGATGATAACCAGTGGAAAGTTTTAGATAAACCAATTTCCTTGGAGCAAGCAGAAATCCTTGAGCATGGCTATATATGGTACAGGGCTAGATTCACGGTCCCAGATGAGTTAAAAAATGTAAAAATAAATGTGAATACCGGTGGTATTGACCGGGCCTACTTCTACCTAAATGGCAATTTGTTTTGGAGAGGGATCGGGGGGAGCTCTGTTAATGTAGACCCGCTTATCAGAAAAGGTGAAAATATTCTTGCGGTGAGATATTACAACTCTTTTCATCCAAAAGCCCATCCTCACGAAGGGATAATCCAAAAGTACAGTGGTTTACAATTCCCAATTCAAATAGAAGGCGTAGTGAATGGAAAAAAGTGGACTGAACAAATAGAAAAGTCCAAGGTCAGAGCTGGATTAGGGGGCGATCTGAAGGGATTTCACGCTTTAGGATATGATGATTCAGATTGGGTAGAAATTCCTTCCGGAGAAAAATATGTATGTGCTGATGAAACAAAAGATATTGTTTGGTTTAGGAGAAAATTCTCTTATGAAAAAGAAAAATCGTGGGGAGGTGCTGTAAAACTTCTCATACCCGCTGCATCTGAGCGATTTCTAATTTCTATTAACGGCAAATTTATTGGGGTGTACGAATCAACGGGGCCACAGTTTGAATTTTACGTACCTGAAAGTGTTCTTAAAAAAGAAAATGTGTTAGTTTTACTCCTTGAAGGGCCCGGGTTTCACAAAATATTTCAAGGTGTACCCAAGCAACCATACTTGGAAGAACCAATTTGGGGGACGTATTATAAAGCCAAGAGAGTTGAACTAGAAATAGTTTTGTAAAAAACAAAAATAAACAAGTCCAGTCTTACTCATTTGCTCCCTCACTAAATACAAGATGCTTCTCGCCAGCCGTCCTTGACATTTCCTACGAATCACTTTCTTTGAAAATTCTATGTTTTACGTTCCCAATGATATCATTGTGATGAAATTCGACCAACTCTGAGTTTCTTCCTGCCCATACTCCTGCCTCTTTGTTGTTCTTTATGATATTATACGATATAGCAGCGCTTGAGAATTTGTCCAAGCAGATTCCATTAAGGTTGCTCCGTTCTATGGCATTGTTTTTTATTATCGTCTTACGCGCATTTTGAAGATAAATACCATGTCCCCTGTTCGGACGGTTTCCATTACCGCTTATCTTGTTGTTTTCTATCCTATTGTTATTACTGCCACGAATGCGAATTCCATCACTAGCATTGTCCTTTATTATATTCCCAGTTATGAGGTGATTGCTCCTGCCACCTCCAAAAATCACTATACCATCATTTTTGTTATTTATGAGTCTATTGTTAATTATTTTAATGTTCTTAGCATTCTCAATCCGAATACCACCCTCCCATGCATTTGCATTACAGTTTTTAATGGTAAAACCCTCAATTATTACATCATTGGATTCAACTCGAAATATGGCCTCCTCCATCTTTGCATCGAATATTGTCTTCTCTGGAAGCCCAGCGGATTTCAAGGTAACAGGTTTGTTCACCCTAATCGGAAATACCAGAAGTTCTGTATCGTAATATCCGGGCTTAACTCTGATCACGTCTCCACTACTTGCGTTGTCTATAGCATCCTGAATTGACAAAAATGTTAGATCATTATTACCCATTATCCCATCATTATCCTTATCAATCCATACAAAAGGCCCTATAACTGAAAGTTTTTGTGCTTTCAGATCACCTATTGTAACACTGTGAATTCCTTTGTTTTCAACGAATTTATAGGTAAAACTTATCTCTTTAGCTTCTTTACTATTCAGAGTAACTTCTTTCCAATCAGCTACTTTTTTGTCAACATAAAGTTTAACCTTCTCTTTTTTCTCGAAACTCCCAGTGTTCGTAACAATTGTACTTATTGTAACAGGCTTGCTAGGTGCTGCCGTTAGCGGCACTTTCAAGCGGCTGTATTCAAATTTTGAAGGCACGCCAACTGCCACGATTTTTGGGTTTAGGCTGTTTATCGTGAGGGTGTGAAATCCTGGCTCTCTAAACTTATGAGTAAAATTCATTTTATTGCTCTTTCTGGCACCCAGCGTAATCTTCTTTGAGGCGACAGGCTTACCATCGGCGTACAGTTTAACATCCTCAACAATCTTAGAATCCTTGGGATTAGTAACAATGGCACTCACTTCGAAATATCTTTCAAGCTCTGCTCCCTCTGGGAAAACATTAAGGTTTCTGTAATTGTAATTGATGCCAGCGCCGAACTCGTGGAGATTTTTGGGAATTCCGGAAATCGAAACCGGTAATTTTCCAGTAGGGTTATAAACCCCGAAGAGAACTTCGGCTATGGCCCGTGCGCCTTTTGGCCCTGCATCATATGTGCACAAGTAGGCGGGAACATCCGGGACACTGGCAATATCATAAGGCTTCCCAAGAGAAACGACAACCATTGGAATCCCCATCGCCTGTATCTTTCGAACGAGGTCAACCTGCTCCACAGATAAATCATTAGTCTCAAACCAATGCTTAACAAAAGTCGTGATCACAGCTGCATCAACTGTCTTGGCCACCTTCTTAGCTCTTTCAAAATAATTTTCATGGATCACCTTAATTTCTGGAAACAAACCCCTGATTTCATCAGCTAAATTTTCACTCTCGTATCCGATAACTAGGACTCTGCTCACATTTTTTGAAAACGGGATATATCCATTCTCATTCTTTAACATGGTTATGGACTTGCGGGCCGCCTCGAGGGACTTATTCCAATGAGCTTCACTGCCGACGAAATCAGAAACGTGGCCCGGATTCACATAAGAATTTTTAAACAAGCCTAAACGTTTCTTGACGTCTAGGATTCGTCTAACTGAATT
>JAOUJR010000201.1 GCA_029883145.1 Nitrospirota bacterium | reverse complement strand
TTATCAGCACCTTTTGGTTCCTTTATTGTCGTCACCACTCCCTGCCCTCTCTTGCGGAAGGTCATATGAGAACCACCGGGACATACAAGCACCTTGCCTTTCTCCACCTCGTCACCATCTTTTGCCTCCTTTATACGCACATTTGAAATTCCATTAAGCCTTTCTGCAAGTGATGCAGTAAACCCCTTTGGCATATGCTGGCTTACCACAATGCCTGCATGGAAATCGGATGGAAGCCTTGTGAGGATTATCTGAAGTGCAGCAGGCCCGCCTGTTGATGCCCCTATTGCCACCACATCTAAATCAGCAGATGACTCTTCGGAAGATGTCCAGACTTTATTTTCTTTTTCAAGGAGCCTGAGATTATTGCTCAGATTATCCATTCGAAAGTCTCTTAAACCTTTTACCTTTCTCAATAAATCCTTTTCTATGTTCTTAAACTCTTCAGATGCCCTTTTTGTTGGCTTTGCGATAAAATCTGCTGCACCGAATTCAAGGGCCTTGAATACGGTCTTTGAATCAGAATACGAGCTGACGATTATCACAGGCATTGGTCTGTCTTTCATCACCCACCTGAGGAAACTGAAGCCGTCCATTTCCGGCATCTCGAGGTCAAGGGTGATGAGGTCAGGTGTGAGCCTAATGGTCTTTGCTGTTGCATCTATGCCGTCTGATGCGATACCTACCACCTCAATGTCTTTGTCTGTCTCGAGCATCTTCTTTATCGTCTGCCTGCTGTATGCAGAGTCATCTACGACAAGAACTTTAACCTTAGACATTTGTATAGACCCCCTGTTTCACAGGTTTCTGGTAGACCATATCGTACTTAAAATGCCTCAGGGTAAATGCAGTGGTGACATTGATGAGAGATTCGGCATGACCTAACAGGAGATACCCTCCTTCAACAAGTCTCTCATAGAAGGTCTCTACAACTTTTTTCTTCGATTGCGGGTCAAAATAGATCAGCACATTTCTACAGAATATGATATCCATACTCCCGATAAATTTCACCTTAAAAGGGTCAAGGAGATTGAGATGGCTGAAATTTACAAACTGTTTCACCGTATTTGATATCCTGAAAAGGCTGTTTTCCTCTTTAAAATATTTCTTAAGAAAGTATTCATCTGTTGTCCTGAATGAGTTTTTTCTGTAAACACCATTTCTTGCAACCTGGAGCACTCGCTGATTTATATCGCTCCCAAAAATCTCTATGTCCCAACCATAAAAATATCCCTTTTCTATTACGAACATTGCAATAGTATAGGGCTCTTCGCCTGTAGAACAACCAGCAGACCATATCCTTAGCCTCTTTTTATCTCTATTTATCTCCTTGAGCTCAGGGAGTATCTCCTCACTGAATGTCTTCAACTGTCCTTGCTCTCTGAAAAAATAAGTTTCATTGACTGTAAGTATATCCATGATAGAAGCAAGTTCTTCATCACGGCTCTTGTCATAAAGCAAAAACCTGTAATAGTCCCTGAAGCTGCTGAGGTGATGATTTTTTACCCTTCTCGAAAGCCTCTTTTCAAGGAGATACCGAGAGTCATCGTTAAAAAATATTCCGCAGTAGTCCCTTATCAGGTCCCTGAGAAGCCTGAATACATCTTCAGGAAGATCTATCAGCTCTTCTTTTTCAAACATTTATCTTTACTCTGTTATTAAGTCAATATTCACTGGTTTTTAAATAGTATCAGATGACTAAAGACTGACTTTAAGGCTTCCTTCAACTGCTCTTCTCACTATAGGGTCTTCCTCTCTATCAAGCAGCCTTTCGAGTTCTTGCCTTATAGTGCCTTCTGATTTCTTCCCTAATACTTGAACAGCAGCCATTCTCGTTGCCCAATCACTATCGTTCAGAAAAGGAACCAGCTCTTCACTCACATCCTCAAAAGATGACAGTGCCTTTATCGACGTCCTTCTGACCTCTCTATCATCAGAGGAGAGCATATGAAGAAGGGCAGACTTTGCTTCATTTCCTCCAATTATACCGAGAGATTCGATTGCGGTGGTCACCACAAGGCCATTTTTATCAGAGAGGATTCCTATAAGTGGCTTTGCAGCTCTTCGATCTCCCAGCATCCCGAGGGCTTTAGATGCTGCAGCCCTCACAGAGTCATCCGAATCAGACAGAAGAAGAGAGAGGGCCTCGAAGATACCCTCGCCCCCTATGGAGCCGAGACTCAGAACTGATGAGATTCTAATGTCAGAGTCCTCATCGGTGAGGGCCAGGATAAGAAATTTTATTGACTCTTCTGTCTTTAACTGAGAAAATGACTCTACCGCAGCCTTCCTCACGTTCACATTTCCATCCTTAAGTGCGAAACCCAGAGCTGACACTGCTTCAATGGCACCAATTCTTCCGAGTAAAAAAGCTGCATTTTTTCTCAGCAGGGGATTTGCATCATTGAGCATTGTCATTAATTCATCTCTTGAAAGCCCTGAACTCAGGTTTGAAAGTGCATCCACAGCATCTTCCTGAACATCCTCATATTGATCAGCTAAAAGCCTCTTTATTGGTTCTATTGCCCTCAAGTCGCCAAGTTGAGAAAGCGCTCTTGCAGCGAGAGAGCGAATATGTCCATCCTCGTTCTCGAGCAGGTTCTTAAGGATATCGTAGTAAACCGGAGAGGCTATTCGACCTGCAACCTCGCATATAAATCGTTTCTGATAAATTTTGTCAGTCTCGAAAAGGCTGAGGAGAGATTCAGGCCTGTCTTTTCCTATAAAGACAAGTGCCCTTTTCACTGCTTCTGCAAATTTTTCTTCCTGGGATATCTCAAGGAGGGGACTGTATGCCCTTTCGTCCTTCATCAGGCCGAGGATAAGTATTGCAGCAATTCTCACATCAGGTTTTTTGGACCACGCATGTTCAACAAGTATCTGTAATGCTTTCTCACCAAGGAGATTCTTTATTTCATCTGTGATGAACTCCTCACTCACACCGTTATGATAAAATCTTTCAATACTCCGAAGTGCCTCCTCTTGTATAGTCCTCGAGGAATCCTCTAAAAAGGGAATGATAGAGCGGAGTGTGTCAGGGTCTGCGATAAGACTCAGCGCTTTTATTGCAGGCTCTCTGAGGGTCTTTTTATCCAATGCTTTAATCAATGCAGGAATTGCATTTCTGTCTCCAATCTTTCCGAGTGCATCAGCAGCGGGATAGGCTGTCCAGAGGTCGCCGCTTTCGAGTATCTCTATCAATGCATCTACCACAGATGATTCGCCCACCTTACCGATATGCTCGATTGCAGTAGTCCGAACATTTTCATCATCGTCTTTTAATGCAGTGAGCATAAGGGGAAGAGCTCTGTTGTCTTTGAATTCACCAAGGACATCTATGATGAATTTTCTCACATCTTTATTTGGCGTGTGAAATTCCTCAATTAAAAACAGGGTTGCTTTTTTATTGAGCCTCACAAGCGCCTCTATTGCAGAATTCCTTGCTCCTGCATTGTCATCAAGATAAAGGAGCTGGATGAGGCCATTTATGTAAGCCTCGACAGGGTATTCATCAAGGAGGATATCTATTGCTGTTTTCCTTACTCTCCAGCTCATATCTTCCATTGCACTCAGGAGCAAACTAATGCAGGTAGTATCCTGTAACCCTCTGATGCTTTCGAGGGTTTCTCTCCTGACTTCAACGTCATCGTCCTTAAGTAACCGTTTGAGTTCCTGCATCTTCCTTGAAAATCCCTTCTGCCTCTTCAAGAACCATCTTCTCCTCCGAGGTAAGAAGATTATCAATATCGAGAAGGATTATTATCCTATCATCCTTTTTCCCGAGACCTGTGAGATATGTTCTCTTTAACCCTTTCACTATAGAAGGAGGGGATACCACCTCCTCACGGGCAAGAGAGACTATCTCCTTGATTTCATCAACAAGAAGCCCTATCTTCTCTCCTCTGCAGCGCACCACGAGGATGCGCTCCTTTTTTGGAGGGGTGTGAGTGCCAAAACGCCTTCTTAAGTCAAGAAGGGGAATGACCTCTCCCCTTACATTGATCACTCCAGAAAGAAAGTCAGGAAGGTCGGGGAG